>CBFDBS010000112.1:0-7987 GCA_965603105.1 uncultured bacterium | reverse complement strand
AACCGAAGGGCCCCTTGATTTGTTGGTCATTTATCACACTTTTTGTCATAGAGCCGATGTTGAGTTGAATGAACGGAGTTTGTTTATTACAATAGTCTTGAGGAAAAAAAACAAACGGAGGTCCTCCATGAAGCGCAGGAGAATTGGTATTTACCCACTCGTTTTTCTGATAGTGATTGGCTTGACGATGGTCCTGCCGGCTCAGGAGGGTCGAGGAAAAGGCCGGGTTCGTGGAGACGTTCGTGATACGGAAGGAAATCCGATAGTCGGGGCGGAAATTGTTGCCACCCATCTGGAAAGCGGAACCTCCTTCACAGGAAAATCTGATAAAAATGGTGCCTGGGCTGTGGCCGGCCTTGGTTCGGGTGTTTTTCGGTTAACGGCCAGTGCCGAAGGTTATGGAACCGTGTATCATGAAATGCAAGTCAGTCAGTTTGCGAGGAACAATCCCCCCATCCAATTCACTCTGAAAAAAACTCAGGTCAACGACATGAGTATCCCTTCCATTCAGGATGAGGAAAGTCTGGCCCTTTTCGAAGAAGGCAACAGGCTCTACGAGCAGGAAAATTACGCCGAAGCCGCCGGCAAATTCGAGGAGTTCCTGCGGGAAAATCCGATCCTTTTCCAAATCAATCTCAATCTGGGGAACTGCTACAGGGAGATGGGCGAGTACGAAAAGGCGATAGAGTTTTATACGAGAATACTGGACAAGGTCAAAGAGGACAAGGGTTCTTATGAGGGCGATGAGAGCGCAGCCCGGGCTTTTGCCAGTATCGGAGAGACTTATATCAAAATGGGGGATCTGGAGAAGGCGAGCGAATCTCTTCAACAGGCCATTGCACTTTTTCCCAAGGATGAGGCTTTGGCTTTCAATGTGGGCGAAATCTTCTTCACCCAGAGAGAGATAGACAAGGCCATCGAGTACTACCAGCTGGCCATCAAGATCAATGAAAAATGGGACCCTCCTTACCGGCAAATCGGCTATGCCTATTTAAATAAAGGGAATTACCGGGCGGCTGTCGACAGCTTCAAGAAGTTCATCGAAATGGCTCCTGACGATCCCAGAGCGGCTGAGATCGGTGCCTTGATTCCAAAGTTGGAAGAATTGATCAAAAAGTAGAGGGTCTTGGAGGCAAATCAGGGATCGATCGAATGGCGAGGAGGATCATCCTTGTGTTTTGATTTTATTTCGAGGAGCTTGCGCAGCCTTTTTCCCTTGATGTTGTCCGTAATTTCCACATAAATGTATTTTGCTCCCGGAGGCAGGTCGAGCATCCATTCTCTGTGGATCTGGATATCTTCAGCCATCAAAGCTTTGATCCGGTCTTCTCTCAGTTTTTCTACATACGGTTCCTCCACCCGTGTGATGAGATTATTGTCGGTGTCTCTGATTTCTGCCGATATGAGCAGGTCACAGAGATAGAGAGGGGTGACTTCACTGACTTTTTTATAATCCAGCTTGCGGCAGGGAATATCGACAGCAAAAAGAGCTGAATTGTAATTTCCCCTCTCGATTTCAACTGATGCATTGTAGTCGAAAATGCCCAACTCGACCCGGCTTTTCTCATCCAGCTCTATTTCACCCACCCACTGGTATTTGGCGAAATTGAGATTGTCCATGGTGGGAGAGGTCATGTTGAAGGCTGTGATTTTTTCCTGTGTAGTCAGTTTGAATTCACCTGTTGAGTTGAAGTCGACAAAGACCAGCCGCAGAGGCCCGGCAAAATACTCCATGTAATTGTCGTATACCCAGATGATGGTTGGACGTTCCGTGAGGGTTCCGGTTTCCAGAAGATTTGCCGTGCCGAATTTCCCCTGTTCATAAGGAGTGTCACCCATTGTTTTGGTAAGGATGTTGGTCGGCGGACCGAGGAGAATGTACGCGCGACCTCTGTCCGTTTTCCATCCGGGCCTGCCTTCGCGGAAAGACATATCTGCAAATGCGACTCTTTGATAATAGGTTTGACGGAATTCATTGAGCGGAGTGGTAGGATCTGGATCCCGTCTTGCCCAGAAATCCTGGAGGAATTCTCCACGGTCTTCAAAAGGCATTTCGCGGAAAATCTTCTCTTCAATAGGCAGAATGATATAGCCGATAATGTCTAGAAATTTTTGGCTCGATGGATCGAGGCCTACAGTTTGAGGCCCTTTTGTCGCACAGGAAAAAAGAGCAAAACAGATCCCCAAGCAGAAATAAATTCTGATCAAGAGATTTTTATACATTTCCTCTGGACCCAAGTCTGTTCAATTCCTTCCTTCTTGGGTCTGTACGAGTCAGATCAGAACATGAAACGCAGACTGAATTTGAATATTCTCTTTCCGTATGCACCGGTGACATCTCCGAATGTGCTGTATCTTTCGAAGCTGGGTCTTCCTTGGGAATCGAGGTCATTGTAGTCGATGTATCCTCCGGGGTTTGCCGAGATACCGTAGCCACTGCTGCCGAGAGCGTTGAGGATGTCGACGTAGCCGCCGATGGAAAAGCCGTCACCTACGCGGATTCTCTTTTCAAGCCGGATATCGAGTGTGGTCAAAGAAGAAGTGCGGCGTGTGCCGTTCAGTTCGCTAGGAACGGTGTACTCTTCTCCGGGGAATCTGAAATCGGCATCATCTTCCGGGAGATATACAGTCACAGTCCTTCTCCAAGGAGAACCGGATCTGTGGCTGAAGTAGCTGCTGAGGAAAATATCAAAGGGCAGGATGACCGTGCTCTGGATTTTGAAAACGAGCGGGCGGTCATAATCCAATCGTCCGTCATTGTAGAGATAAGAGTTGGGAGTGTCGAAAGCTCCGGCGGCCCCTCCCGATGAATCGTAGGCACCTCCGATGTTCCCCCAGGTTTTGCTCCAGGCCAGGGAAGCCAAAAGCTGCCAGCCGTGGGACATTCTTTTTTGGAGGATCAGCTGCAGGGCCATGTATTTTCTGAATCCTCCTTCGATGTTCATGAAGTACTCATGATAATCAGGAGTGCCGGCCCTCTCGCCGTAGAGGTAACCACTCGTATCGTCTTCTGTATTCCACTGTCCGTCTTCCCCGGGATCTGTGTAATCGAATCTCTTCCACAGGTCACTGTCCTGGCTGTATCCTTTCCAGGCTTCGTCTTTACCCAAACCGAAATCGTTAACATTATCGAAAATGTCCTTTTTATGTTTGAAAATACCGAGCATGGTGATGCTGAAATCGTGGCCCAATTCCCGTTCGACTCCTAGCGTAAACTCATCAGTGTAGGGGGCAGTGGCATCGGTGTCCATCTCTTTTTCGATTCTATAGGCTTGTGGATCGAGAGGCAGATACTGGGGTATGGAGAATCTGTCATAGGAAATCTCCGTGATCTGGTTCTCGTTATCGTCGTACCAGTACCACCAACCGGTATCGGGAGAGAGAGGATTGATCTGTGAGAAGTACTGGATCATCAGGGATTCGTTGTACCGAGACCAGGATCCCTTAATTATGGTCGTGCTGTCGTTGAATAAATTATAGGCAAAGCCGATTCTAGGGGAAAAGTGAGTCCAGTCCAGGGCTTTTATGGCCGGAAGTGAATAGGAGCTGTAAGCAGATTCTCCAAGCTGTGCCAGTAATAAATAGAGATCAGCGGATGCGGCGTGCTTTTGCACGGGGAATGAGCCTCTGCTCGTGTCGAAGCGCAGGCCAAGGTTAAGGGTCAGTCTCTCGGCGATGGTGATGCTGTCTTGGAAGAAAGCTCCGAGCCGTCGCATCTGATTTTTCTGGACAGAGCTTTCCTCTCTAGGTCCGCTGTTGAAGGCAAAGATGCGGTAGCGGTTGGGTTGGGTTGATGTGGGATCGGAGGGACCTCCCTTATAATAGTGAATCATGAAAGGATTCTCTCTCCACCAGTCCCAGGCGGCGTCGACGGCTTCGTATTCGGCGCCGAATTTTATTTCGTGGGCCGCTCCCAACAGATTGTCCCGGAAAAACGTGACCGTGACGGAGGGATTCAAGCGGCTGCGGAGAGATGTTTCCTGGAATGGAGGATTGTTCTTGAAGATGTCGTAGTACTCGTCATAATAACGAGGCAAATTCGGATCGGCATCTTCACTGTAGCGGAGAGGGAAGTAGCGGCGGATGTATCCCATCCGGATATCGACAAAAAGATCTTGAGATAAAATCCAGTAGAGCTGACCGGATAACGCATGGCCGATCTCGCCGTCCCACTTGGATGTCGCTGTGACATCATCATTTGAGTTGAAGTTGATGGTGAAGTAGTCCTCGTTGACCATGGACAGGTTGTAGGTGGCCAGGAAGCGGATATCCGGGGTCGGCTGGATGGTCAGCTTCCCGAATATGTTGGACTCTTTATGGGGCACTTCATCCAGAGTGTAAATCCTCTGCCCGGCCGAAAGAGTTTCATCGTAGATGATATGGTTGAAATCTTGGGTCCACTTGAAAAAACGGCCGTTGGCAAAAAACCAGGCGGTATCCGAAAGGATCGGCCCTCCGATAGAGAGCGAGAAGTCGCGCCAGGAGTTCAATCCTGAAGGGGCGTCTAGACCGATGGCGTCCATGTCTTCCTCGCTGAGAAGATCCTCAACAAGCCCTTTGTTGTAGTACTCGACAGAACCTCCGCCGTGGAACTCGTTACTGCCGGATTTGGTGACGATGTTAATGAAACCTCCGTCGGCAATTCCGACCTCGGCCGAGTGACCGAAAAGGCCCATCTCGACTTCTTCATAGACGTCGATGTTGATGGCGGTCATGGGGTACATAACTTCAGGGTCGTTGAAAATCAGGCCGTCGACCGAATACTGGTTTCCGCGGACCGAACCTCCAGCAATATTGGATGTCCGGCGGTAGTTCACATCTTCTGAGACAGAACCGGGTATCGAATTCAGGACATCGTACAGGTCCCGGGATAGGGGGATATTATAGATGTAAGATTTGGGGTAATTGACCGCGGTCTTGGAGCTTTTAGCGTCGATGGGGAGAGACTCTCCGGCAATGGTGACTTCTTCTGGGTCGGCACTTGTCTCCAGATTGATGGAGATGGCCGTCGTCTTTCCGATACTGACTGCCAAGCCCTGACGGATGATCGTCTTGAAACCAGGTATTTCGAAAATCAGCTGGTAGTTTTGACCGGGAGGAACGGCAGAGAAACGGTATAAACCTGTCTCGGTGGTGATAAAAGTCATCTGGCCCTGGAGGCTAGGGCCTTCGAAATAGACTGTACAGCCCTGGATAGGATTGTTTACACTGTCTGTTACTTTTCCGTGGACAACTCCGGTGAGTGTGCCCTGAGCGCTGAGGTATGAGCTGAGTCCAATGGCCAGTAAAAGCCCTAAAAGGACTCTCAATAGGTTCTTCATCGATTTTTCCTCCATGATAAGTTAAGACGCTATCCTGCTTCTTAAAGGATTCTATCTCCTTATTTCAAAAAAATATCACCTATTTCTTTTGATCGGATATTATTTCAACTGAAATTATGCAATTTTCGTTCCAATCTGAATGACTCATAACGTGTTTAAAATAAAAAGGCTATTTCCAGACTGAGGGAGAACAAAGAATTGGATATTCATTTATTTGAATTTGATACAAATAATTGATTTCGAGCTCCTCTAGATTCCTGTTGATTGGAAATGAGGATAACATGATTCGGGGGGAAAAGACAGATAAATATTTTTCTAAAGATGTTCTTTGGCCAAGAAGGCGGATCCGATGAAGCCGGCCCGGTTGCCGAGAGAGGCTGGTTCTATAGAGCAGCATTCAAAGGAGACCCGGAAGGATCTTGTTTTGGCTTCTTCGACAGCCGGCTTGAGTATCAAATCCCCCGCTTCCATCACACCGCCGCCTAGGAGAATTTTTTCGGGATTGAGAAGATTGATGGCGATGGAAAGTCCAATACCGAGGAAGCGTCCGGCAATGGCGAAAGCTTTCCGGGCGGCCTTATCCCCTTTTTGTGCCCGTTGGAAAATTTCCTCAGCGTCGAGAGATTCATCTTTATTGATTATATTTGTGTAATTCTTGACGATCTTGGGACCTGAGACTTCTGTTTCCAGGCAACCCCGGCTGCCGCAGTTGCAGCGTTCCCCATTCCGATTGACGGTGGCATGGCCCAGTTCGCCGCCGAATCCGCAGGCGCCCTGCCAGATTTTCCCTTCCAGAATGAGTCCTGTCCCCAATCCGGTGCCTATGGTGAGCAATACGAGGCTGTGGGCGCCTCTTCCTGCTCCTCTTTTGTATTCCCCGAAGGCCGCCATATTGGCATCATTGTTGATCGTGAATGGGATTCTGAGTATAGGGGAAAGAGCGGGGACCAGATCAAAATTATCCAAGTCTTGATAGTTCGGCGACTGCAGTACTTTTTGAGTTTTGAAGCAAATCACTCCGGGGAAGCCGAAGCCGGCTGCTTTAATCGCATTTGGATGCCTCCGGTTCAGATCCTTCCAGATTTTTTCGATCAGTTGAAGCAATCCCAGAACCCTGAGGGGGGAATCTTCCTGACCGTCGTGGATAATGTTCCCGGACTCATCGATAAGACCGTATTTGAGTTTGGTTCCCCCTAGGTCAAAACCGGCATACAATGGCATTCGTCCGCCTTCATTTCTTTTTTCCGACGGCGGCAAAGTTGGGGGCGGAAAAAAGAAGGGCGTTCAGCTTATCGATGTTCCGGTTCAGGATAGCGGAAACATCATCGGTTTGAGCGAGTTCTTGGAGCTTTTCCTGCCGCAGTTCGGATGAGAATATTATTTCGACTTCCTCGAAGCCGGAACTATCAAGTAGAAATTTTAGGGCTTGAGGATGGATGGGCTGTTGGTGGGAAAGATCGAGAAAGTAGATCTGAACGAGGGCGAAAACAGATGTCGGATTTACCGTTTCGAGCACGATGCGTCCTGATGGAGCGAGTTTGTGGAAGGACAATTCGATCGTCCTTTTCAGATATTCAGTCGGCATGTGCTCGATGACTTGAGCAGAAAAAATTCCGCCAAGACTGTTGTTTTCGATTCCGGCCAGAGTGTCCAGGATGTCGGACTTGGTGCAGTTCAGGCCTTTATCCAGACAAAGGTCAATCATCTGTTGGTTGATATCGACGCCTTCGGCCTCGATACCGTTCTCTTTGAGAAGAGCGAGGAATTCCCCCCGGCCGCAGCCCAAATCTAGAACTTTATTTTCCTGTTTGAAATAGGGAATGTAAATCTCGAGTTGTTTTGCGGTCTTTTCTTCCGAGCCTCTATATCTGTTCTCAAAACCTGTATAGCGCCAGTCTTCAAGTGGAATCAGAATATCCTTGACGAGTCGAGGGGAGGGCATTTTTTTATCTTCAAGAAGAGTGAGCATTTCGTTCAGTTTCTCTTTGAGGAGGATAAACTTTTTCATGAGCATGCTGGCGTCTTCGTAATTTGCAGCCAGTTTGTCGATGCGCCATTCCATGCTCTTGAAGATCATGCCGACATGATTGCTGCCCAGTGCATCCCATTCTTTGTCCTTGGCATCAATCAGATCAGAGGTGGTTTCCAGAAGGGAGGTGAAAGAGGACAGGATTTCTTGGTTCAGTTCGAGATTTTGTTTGAGTACTTCAGAGACATCTTCGAAGGCGGGGACTGTTTGGGATGTCGCTTGGACGGATTGGGCAGTCTTGATGAGTTTTTGGAGGTCGTTACCTCTTTTTTTCAGCTCTTCGAGCTGAGTTTTGAAGTCGTCCTCTATGTTTCTGCGCTGTTGAGTGAGCTTTTCTATGGTGCGCTTCATTCGTCCTTATCAGGAGGCTTGTCTGAGGAGCTTCCCTCCTCTTTTTCTTTTCCACTGATGGACTTTCTAAAGTTCTTTATGCCTTCTCCCAAGGATTTGCCCAGTTCAGGGAGCTTTCTCGCGCCGAAAATGATGACGATGATGACGATGATGAGAATAAGCTCTGTGGGTCCGACTGGCCCTAAAAAAAACATCTGAACCTCCTCAGGGACTGAGTGTCAACTCATTGCCATTTGTACTCACCAAACTTACTCCACTCCCCCTGAAAAGTCAAGCTTGGGGTCAG
>CBFDBS010000111.1:0-8028 GCA_965603105.1 uncultured bacterium | reverse complement strand
ATTTCTTTTCAAGAATAAAGAATTGACCGCTTTCCTGGATTGGTCTAGAATGTGGAGGATGGATAAGATCAGAATTCATGGGAACCAAGATTTGCGGCTCCAGGGGGAAATCAGGATCTGTGGCGCCAAAAATGCCGTCCTTCCCGCTATTGCAGCGGCTCTTCTGACTGAAGAAAAACTCGAGCTGCACAACGTCCCCTTGGTGAAGGATGTCTACACCATCCTCACCCTGGTCCATGAGCTCGGGGCTGAATACAGCATTAAGGAAAATACTCTTTCGATTCAGGTCGAAGGGATTCAATCCGACGAGGCTTCCTATGAGCTGGTTCGAGCAATGAGGGCATCCATCCTGGTGTTGGGCCCACTGTTGGCACGGCACGGGAAAGCCATCGTCTCACTGCCCGGAGGATGCGCTATCGGCCCCCGTCCGACAGATCTGCACATTATAGGTCTCGAAAAACTCGGAGCGGAGGTCAGCCTGGAGCACGGCTACATCAAAGCCGAAGCCAAAAGAATGCATGGAGCCGAAATCGATTTCGAAAAGAAAACGGTGGGGGGGACCGAGAATATTCTCATGGCCGCATCCCTGGCCAAGGGTGAAACCATCCTCAAAAACTGCGCATTGGAGCCCGAGATCGCCAATCTCTGCGAACTCCTGGTCAAAATGGGAGCGAAAATAGACGGAATCGGAGAGGAAACCATCAGAATAAAAGGTGTCGATCAGATGGGCGGAGCTGTCCATGAAATCATTCCCGACCGCATCGAAGCGGGAACTTACCTCATCGCCTGCGCCCTCACTCGAGGGGACATCGTTCTGACCAACGTCATCCCCCAACATCTGGAGACAATCATCGAGAAACTCCGGTTCTCCGGAGTGAAGGTGGAATCCATTAGCGACCGCACCTTGCGCGTCAAGGGAGACAGCCACATAAGACCTCAAGATATCACCACATCCCCATATCCCGGCTTTCCTACCGATATGCAGGCCCAGTTCACAGTTTTGATGACCCAAGCCGACGGCACATCTATCATCACCGAGACGATTTTTGACAGGAGATTTTCGCATGTCAATGAACTGCTGCGCCTGGGGGCCAATATCGAAGTCGTGGGAGACAAGGCCATCGTCAGGGGATGCACACCTCTCTCCGGGGCTGAAGTGATCGCCATGGATTTAAGGGCCTCGGCCTCACTGGTTCTCGCCGGTTTGATCGCCAGCGGAGAAACCGTGATATTCGATGCCGAACACCTGGATAGAGGTTACGAAAAAATCGAAGAAAAGCTTCTATCTTTAGGCGCACAGTTGGAAAGAATCAAAGAGTAGAACAGTGAATACGGAGAGCTGTATCTTTTGCAAGATAATAAGGAAAGAAATTCCGGCCGCTGTCATCTATGAAGACGAACGCATCCTTGCCTTCAAGGATATCAATCCCCAGGCCCCGATTCACATCCTGCTCATCCCCAAAGACCATTTCGCCACTCTCAATGACCTCCCCGAGGATAAAAAAGAAGTCATTAGTCATATCTTTTCCAAAGCCAGATCCATCGCCGCTGAAATGGGGATAAAAGAGCGCGGCTACCGGATCGTCCTCAACACAGAAAAAGAGTCGGGTCAAGATGTCTTCCATATCCATTTTCATCTTCTCGGAGGGAGACGGATGACCTGGCCTCCTGGATAACAGACATCTCATTCAAGGAGGTGATCCCATGGAACTCACTTGGCTCGGACATTCCGCAGTCATCATCCAAGGTTCAAAAACCGTCATTATCGATCCTTTCCTGACCGGAAATCCTGCGGCTTCCGTGACTCCGGACAGCATCACACACGCCGATGCAGTCATTGTCACACACGATCACGGAGACCATATGGGTGACTCCTTCGCCATCGCCAAAAAAACAGGCGCCGTTCTTTATGCTGTCCATGAGATTGCCGTCATGGCTGCAGACGAAGGCATCGAATCCGAAGGAATGAACATCGGCGGCTCAGTGGAAAGAAACGGCGTAACCGTTCACATGGTTCAGGCACTCCATTCCTGTGACAAAGGAGACCCGACTGGAGTGGTTATCGAATTGGACGGAAAAACCATCTACCATGCCGGAGACACAGGCTTGACTTACGACATGAAGCTCATCGGCGATTTTTTTCATCCCGACTTGAGCTTTCTCCCCATCGGAGACCGGTACACCATGGGACCCGCATCGGCCGCCAAAGCCGTCGAGTTCACCCAAACCAAGAAAGTGATCCCCATCCACTACGGGACGTTCCCCATCGTCAATACGGATCCCGAAGACTTCAAGCGAAGAGTCGGAAGCATGGCCGAGGTTGTCATCCTCAAGCCGGGAGAAACGTATACGCTCTAGCGCCTTTTTTTGAAATTCCGGTTCTTTGGTCAACCGGAGACAGGCTTCAAGGCACCGACAAAATTCAGAATCATGCCTTATCTGATCGACGGAAACAACTTCATCGGGTTCCTGTCCCAGCACGAACTCCAGAATCCACAGAGCCGGTATGTTCTCATGGGCAAGCTGCTGGCGTTTCAAAAAATAAAAAACACAAAGGTCTTCCTGGTATTCGACGGCCCTCCAGATCCTCAGATCACCGAGAGAGATCTACCAGAAAACAAATTTACCGTTTTCTTCCCTAGTTTCGGCCAAACCGCCGATGATATTATCGAAGAGATCATCAACCGTCAGACCGATCTCAGACGATTTTTCGTGGTCAGCTCCGACCGGGAAATCAAAGACTTTGCCCGGTCCAAAGGAGCAAAAAGGTTGGATTGTAAGGATTTTCATAAACAGCTCAAGGAGGCCCTGAAAGAGTTTAAAAAACTCAAAGCCGAAACAAAAAACGTCTCCTTTCCTTCACCGCTCGAAGTCAATCACTGGATAGATAAATTCAAGAAAAAAAAATGAAAGAAATCGCTATTATCGGCGCCGGGAGAGTCGGCACTTCCATCGGATATGCCCTGAAGAGAAAGGGGTATACCATCACATCCATCTCCTGCTCGAGTCTCGCCTCCGCCAAGGAAAGCACACGCATCATAGGCCAGGGGCAGCCTTCTGTGAACATCACCGAAACGGCCAGGAGCGGGGAAGTGGTTTTCATCACCGTACCGGATGACAGGATCGCAGGAGTTGTTTCCGAGCTGAATGCGTCCAACATCTACTGGACGGGCAAGACCGTTTTCCACTGCAGCGGCCTCCATCCGGCCGGAATTCTGAAACCCCTTAAAGAAAGGGGTGCATCGATAGCATCCTTCCATCCCATTCAGTCTTTTTCCGGAAAAACGCCTCACATTAAAACTTTCCGGGGGGTCTCCTTTGGATTGGAAGGAGAAAAAAAAGCATTGCTTCTCGCCCGGAATCTTGTCCTCGATCTAGGCGGCCGGCCGCTGACCATTCAATCCCAACAGAAGCCCCTTTATCACGCAGCTTGCAGCATCTCCAGTAATTTTCTTGTCGTCCTCCTGGATACGGCCGTGGCTCTTTTCAAAGCTGCCGGTCTGGACGAAAACCAGGCCGCCGCAGCACTGCTCCCTCTTGTGGAAGGGACCTTGGAGAATTTGAAAAACCAGGGCATCGGTCCTGCCTTGACCGGACCGGTTATGCGGGGAGATGAAGAGACACTCAGATCACATCTTGAAGCTTTGAAGGCTTATCCCGAGATCAAAGAACTCTATGAAAAAATGGCGGGCAGGGCCTTGTCTATTGCTCAAAAAAGAGCCACGTTGGCTGGAGAGGAAATCAAGGCAGTGTCCCGAATTCTGGAAGAAAAATAACTTCTTCGTCCAGCTCGATCCCGTACTCTTCCCAGACCCTCCTCTTGAGTTCGTCAGCCAATTCCCTGACGTTTTGAGAAGTTGCCTCACCGTCGTTGATAATGAAATTGGCATGAGCGCCATACACGACGGCCCCTCCGAATCTCAATCCTTTGGCTCCGGTTTTATCGAGAAGTTTGGCCGCAGGAATTTTGGTTCCGTCAGGCAAAACAGGATTTTTGAAGTAGCTGCCCGCACAGGCCGTGTCCCAAGAGGGATGATTTTTTGTCCTTTTCTCGAGATAATCGCCAATCTGCTTTTCCATTTTCCTCTTGTCGGCCTTCTCTGCAGCAAAAGCCGCTTTCAAGAGGATATCATGTTTCTTCTTGAGCCGGCTGCTGCGGTAGCCAAAAAACAAGTCGGCACCGTCCACCTCGACCGTCTTTTTTTCTTCCGTTAACAGGGTGGCCTTACTTAGGCGTTCCCCAATCGCATGCTCGAAAGCTCCCGCATTTCCAAAGACGGCCCCACCTACCGTTCCCGGGATTCCCGCCATAAACTCCAAACAGCTCAGGCTGTGTTCAATACAAAAGTCCAGCAGGCGGGGGAGAGAAGTCCCGGCCTCGACCTCGACAGTGGAATCATCCAGGCAGGAAATCCCGGCCACCACATTCTTGATGATAAGACCCCGGTATCCTTCGTCAGCGAAGAGGAGATTGTAGCCTCCACCGATCAGGTAGAAAGGGAAGCCTTCCTCCCTGGCGAACTCAACGGCCGCTGTCAGATTCGGCTCCGTTGCAGCTTCAAAAAAATAATCCGCGGTTCCTCCAATCCTGAAGTGCGAAAAATCACGGAGAGGGACGTCCGTTTTAAAAGGTTTTCCCACCTTCTCCAAAAAACGTGCTTCAAGGCTCTTTGGACCTGAGATCATAGTTTTATTTTATCTTAACATCTTTAAAAAGTCTAAATATCGCCGGAGCGCTGACATCCTCTCAGTTTCAAGGATTTTGCTTCCTCTTATTCCCAAAGGTATCCATTCGTATGATGAACCGCAAAAGATAAAATGCTCACAGAGGGGTTTTCAAAGGTCTCCTTTTCTGCTAAAATATTATAGGTAAACAACTTAAAACGCCCGGTCGTATTAGTATTGACAATTGAGCCACTTACCGCTATTATGCAACAAATATTTTTTGCGAGGTCCGAAATGAAAAGAGTCATCTTGTTGAGCCTGACGGCCATATTCATACTGTCCGTCTCTCTTCCTGCTCAGGATAATAACTGCAGCGAAAGCTATATCAAAGCCATGACCGCCAACAGTATCCCCGAAAGATACAAACTTCTCAAAGCATGGGTCGCCAGCTGCACGGGGCAAGGAACACAGTATGAAAATTTCGCCTATGCAGAGCTCGCCACCCTTCCTGTAGCAGAAAGGTCTGCCCAGGAAACAGTTGATTTTGGAGAAAAAGCACTCTCTATCGGAGGCTTGGACGACACGACAAAATATAAGGTCCTGATTTCCGTCGCCTCCGGATATATCGTCCTTGGACAGAATCTCCAGAAAGCTAAAAACTATGCATCCGAAGCCACGCAAATCGCCACGACCAATAAAAACAAAGGCGATGATGCCGGAGATCCCGCCCAGTGGAACCAGATGATCGGCGCAGGACACTACGTTCAGGGCCAAGCTCTGGAGAAAGAGAAAAATCTCAAGGGCGCGGTTACAGCCTACATCAATTCATACAACATCTTGAAAAACAAACAGATCCTGACGACCCTGGCTAAAATCGGTCAAGAGCTCTACAACGGCAAGCAATACGCCGATGCCGAAAAAGCCCTGAAGTTGGTCTCCTCGATCTTGCAGGACTTCGGCACGACAGCGCTTTACGCCAAGGCTCTCCATCGGAACAACAAGAAAAAGGAGGCACTAACCTACTACAAACAGGCCTACACCAAACAGAAAAACGGCGAGATCGCTTACAACATCGGCCTCATTCTGGCCAATGATGCTCAAAAAAACACCGCCTTGACAGACGAAGCTATTCAATACCTCTTGGAAGCCAGCTTCCTGTCGGCTGCCAATTCCAAACAGGCGATGAGCTTGGCTGAACAGCTGTATTTCAACAACAAAGACAAGACATATAATGAAAAGGTCAAACAGCTGGGAGACAAGAGTCAGGAACTGGAAAGCACAACCAAAGCCTTCAATGACAAATTCGGCGAAAAGGATGAAGAGGATCTGACTGAAACCGAAAAAACAGAAATGGACTCCTTGCTCAAAAAGATAGAAGGCCTCCAGGCCGAAATTGGACAACTCCAGCAAGAGACGACGACCGCCCTCGAAAAATTTCAACAGTTGGTCAATTTAACAAAACAGAGACTGGGTATCAATTAGATTGAGTTTTTCATCTCAAGAATCGCTCACTCCGGTAGAAATTTTTTGGGGAGTTTGCATGGTGGAGTTGGGCATATTTCCAAAATTCGCCGACCTGGATATTCCCTGAAAATTTCTAGTATAATAAAGCTTCTGATGAGCTGATGACCCATTCTGTTGAAGAAAAAATCAAAAAACTTAGACAGGAAATCGAGTTCCATGAAAAGAAATACTACATCGACAACGATCCCCAGATTTCAGACTATGAATTCGATCTGCTCGTCAAAGAGCTGAACAAGCTGGAAGAGAGCCACCCCGAACTCATCACTCCGGAATCCCCCACACAGCGCGTAGGAGAACAGCCCCAGCAAGGCTTTGTGTCCATCCCCCACAGTATTCCCATGCTCAGCCTGGACAACTGCTACAGCGTCGAAGAGCTGCGGAGCTTCGAGGAAAGAATAATAAAAATCATTCCGCCCCCCGAGCAGATTGGCTATGTGTCCGAACTCAAAATCGATGGACTTGGCATTTCGATCAACTACAGAGAAGGAAAATACACCCAGGCCGTTACACGGGGAGACGGAATCCAGGGAGATGATGTCACCGCCAACGTTAAAACGATCAAAAGCCTTCCCCTCACAATTGGGGATAGAAGAGATATTGAAGTCAGGGGGGAAATCTATCTGCCTTTTTCTTCTTTTGACGAAATCAACCAGGAGAGAAAGGAAAGAGGTGAAGCCCTCTTTGCCAATCCTCGTAACGCAGCGGCAGGATCCATCCGCCTCCTCGATCCCCAAACCGTTGCCGCCAGAAAACTGGATCTATTTCTTTATTCCGTCACAACCAATGGAGAAGAGCAGAAAAGCCAGTGGGAAAACCTTCAATTCCTCAACCACCTGAGCTTCAAGACCAATCCCACTTCGATTTTATGTTCTACTCTCGAGGACGTTATCGCCTTCCATAAAAAATGGAGCGAACGAAGAGATGAGCTAGGCTACGATGTCGATGGGATCGTGGCCAAAGTCAATTCAGTCGACCAACAGCGGAGACTGGGAAGTACCGCCAAATTCCCCAGATGGGCCATCTCTTTCAAATTTCCGGCCAGACAGGCCACAACCCGCATCAACGATATCATTGTCCAGGTTGGAAGAACCGGAGCCCTAACGCCTGTCGCCGAACTCGAACCTATCCAGCTATCAGGGATCACCATCAGCCGTTCAACCCTTCATAACGAAGATGAAATCCGGAGGAAAGATATCCGTATCGGGGATTTTGTACTCATTGAAAGGAGCGGAGATGTCATTCCCAAAGTCGTGGCTGTGATGAAGGAAAGAAGAACAGGGATCGAACAGGAATACATCTTCCCCACAAACTGTCCAGTCTGCGGCTCCACCGTCTACAGGCCGGAGGGAGAGGTTGTCGCTCGCTGCACAAATCCCTCCTGTCCGGCTAAACTCAAGGAGTCCCTCCTTCACTTTGCTTCACGAAGAGCGATGAACATTGAAGGTTTGGGGGAGGCTCTGGTCGATCAAATCCTCAACACTGGAATCGTTCGCTCAATCCCGGACCTCTACTCTCTTACTTTGGAGGATCTGTCCGGCCTTGAAAGAATGGGCCGGAAAAGCGCTCAGAATCTGCTTTTTGAATTGGAGCAATCCAAGAAACGAAGCCTGAGACGATTGATCTTTGCACTCGGCATCCGTTTTGTCGGAGAGCGAACGGCTAAAGCTCTTGCGGTTCATACCGGCGAGTTGGAAGTCCTGGCTGAATACCCAATCGAAAAGTTGACCGAAATAGAGGATGTCGGCCCTAAAGTGGCGGAAAGTATTGTCTTCTTTTTCCATCAGCCTGAAAATCAAATGCTCCTTTTAGAGCTCAAAGCGGCTGGACTCAATCTCAAGG
>CBFDBS010000110.1:0-8136 GCA_965603105.1 uncultured bacterium | reverse complement strand
CAAGGCTAGAGAGATCAAAACCAGCGCCTCTTGCTGGAACTGCCGCAAACCCATGCCACATAAGGCTAAACACTGTCCTTACTGCGGGGAATCAAACTGAATTATTTAGCCTGAACTATTCATAAATTTGGCCCTAAGCCCATCATTTATTTTCTTTAAAATATGAAAGACAACATATTTCGTACGAGTTTCCCTATCGCTCATTTTTTCAGCTCGTTTTTAAAAGAAAATTTCGGCCAAATTTACCTTCCAGGCGAGCCAATCTTACCTCATCGGCTTCCTTGCAGCCTGTTCGATGTACCGGAGTACGCCTTCACAGGCTACATCGTCGCCGTCCCCGGGCAACCTTGACTCGTGAATAATCCAGGCTGAGCCTGAACTATTCATAAAATCTGTCGACATCTTTTTCTCATTTGAGAGAAAACAATGAAAGGCAGGAAGTCTCTGTGCTGAAATTGACTTGACACCTTGATTCAGATAAGATAAAAATCACGAAAATATGGCGGATTGGAGATCGATCTTTTTGTTTCTGTTGGAGGCAATAAGAGAGAACAAGCCCCAGCGGGTCATTTCTGAAGACTTGCAAGAAGAAAGACCTTTGAAAGAAAGACCGTCCATAGCGACTAAATTCAAATGAGTCTGTTTGTCTGCAAGGAATTAAATATTTATTGAGGGGACAAAAATGGAAATTGATGAACTTTTAAAAATTGCAATCGAGAGTGATGCTTCCGACCTTCATTTGAAAGCCGGCAACTTTCCCATTCTCCGAGTCCACGGCAAGTTGGAACCTTTGACCAATTTTCCGAAATTGACGCCAGCGATGACCAAAGAATTGGTAAGTCAAATCACTTCGGATTTTCAGAGGAATAGAGTCGATGAGGAATTCGATCTGGACCTGGCCTACAGCCTTTCAGGATTCGGCCGGTTCAGGGGAAGTATTTTTAAACAGAGGGGGAGTTACGCCATCGCCCTCCGAATCATTCCCCTCGAGGTAAAATCAATACCAGAACTCCTTCTGCCCCAGACGCTGGAGAAAATTGCTCTTGAACAGAGGGGATTAGTCCTGGTCACTGGAACGACGGGATCGGGGAAATCGACTACCCTGGCGGCCATGATCAATCATATCAATCTCGAACGGAGGGAACACATTATCACTATTGAAGATCCCATCGAATACCTCCATCAGGACAAAAAAAGTATCATCAGTCAGAGAGAGGTCGGCTTAGACGTTATGACTTTCTCAAGAGGGCTTATCTCTTCTCTCCGCGAGGATCCAGATGTGCTTCTGGTCGGAGAAATGCGGGACACCGAGACGATCGAGACGGCCCTCCTGGCCGCAGAAACCGGCCATCTTGTCCTCAGTACAGTCCACACCGTCGATGCTCCCGAAACGATCAATAGGATTATCGCAGCCTTCCCTCCCCATCAACAAAGACAGATACGCGTCCAATTGAGCTCGATCTTGAAGGCGATCATCTCGATGAGACTTATACCCAGGAAGGATATGAAAGGAAGGGTTCCTGCCGTGGAAGTGATGATCAATACGGCTTATATCGCCGACTGCATTGAAGACAGGGAAAAAACCAAGTTCGTCAAAGATGCCATCGCCAAAGGAGTTTCCCAATACGGGATGCAAACGTTCGACCAGTCAATCTTCCAGCTCTACAAGGACGGTTATATCTCGTACGAACAGGGGTTGAGGTACTCTTCCAGTCCAGATAATTTCAAGCTGAAAGTGATGGGAATCCGGTCCACACTCGATGTCGCCCTGGATGACATGGAAAAGGAAATGGGGAAGGTCGAGAGAAACGACATTGAGGAGAATTGAATCGAAAAATGAAGGCTCAAGAGATCCGCGAACACTTCCTGGATTATTTCACCAAACACGGCCATAAAGTCATTAGGAGTTCCTCCCTTATGCCCAAGGACGATCCGACTCTGCTGTTCACCAATGCGGGTATGAATCAATTCAAGAATGTCTTCCTGGGATTGGACAAGCGGACGTATAAAACGGCTGCTTCAGTACAAAAATGCATGAGGGTCAGCGGAAAGCACAATGACCTGGACCAGGTCGGAAAAACCAACAAACATCACACTTTTTTTGAAATGCTGGGGAATTTTTCGTTCGGCGATTACTTCAAAAATAAGGCGATCGAATACGCATGGGAACTGGTCACGGAAGTACTGAAGATGGACAAATCCAGGCTTTACATCACCGTCTATGAAGAAGACGATGAAGCTTTCCTGATCTGGAACACATCGGTCGGAGTTCCTGAAGACAGAATTTTTCGCTTTGGGAAGAAGGACAATTATTGGGCGATGGGTGAGACCGGTCCCTGTGGTCCCTGTTCGGAAATCCATATCGACCTCAGCCCCGAGATTGAAGAAGGAGACCCATACAACTTTATTGCCACGGGAAGTGATCGTTTCCTTGAACTCTGGAATTTGGTATTCATGCAGTATTATCAAGACGAAGAAGGGAACCTCCATGATATTCCCCTCCCCTCGATAGATACGGGAATGGGACTCGAACGGCTGGCAACAGTTCTTCAAAACAAAAAAAACAATTTCGACACGGATCTCTTTTTGCCTTTGATCGAAGACATCGCCGAGATCGGAGAAGTCGAGTACCCGGCTGAAGACGACAGGGATATTGCCTTGAGAATCATTGCCGATCATATCCGGGCCGTCACTTTTCTGATCGGTGACGGAATTATGCCTTCCAACGATGGCCGGGGCTATGTTTTAAGGCGTTTGATCCGCAGAGCCTTCCGGCAGGGAAATTTTTTGGAAATCAACGAACCATTTCTGTTTAAACTGGTCAGCCGGGTCGCCGACATCATGAAAGACGTCTATCCTGAGCTGCTTTCTTCGGCCGAATACATCTCCCGGGTCTGTCTTTCGGAAGAGCACAGGTTTGCCCTGACCCTGTCTTCGGGAATCAAGACATTCCATCAGTATGTTTCGGAAACAAAACAGAAGGAACAGACGGTACTGAAAGGTGACGGGATTTTCAAGCTCTACGATACTTTCGGTTTTCCTCTGGATCTGTCCAAGGAATTGGCCGAAGAGGAAAACTTGACTGTCGATGAAGAGGGATTTTTCAAAGAATTGGAACAGCAGCGCCAACGCGCCCGTCTCTCCTGGAAAGGGGAAACCAGGCAGAAAGAGCGGCAATTGTATGAGGGATTGAAGGATCTTTCCATTCGCTTTATCGGCTATGAAAGCCCAAGAGTTTCGGATGTCCGGGTTCTCGTCCTGATCAAAGACGGAAAAACGACTCAAAAATTAACCCAGGGAGAAGAGGGTGAGATCATTCTGGATATGACTCCCTATTATGCTGAGGCAGGAGGACAGGTGGGGGACTCGGGAGTTATTAAAAATTTGCACCTGTCAGCCAAGGTCGAGACCGCATTCTCTCCTCTTCCTGACCTGATTTCCCACAGAGTGAAAATCTTATCCGGCAAAGTCCAGGTCGGCGACAGCGTCGAGGCTGTCGTGGATGAATCCAGAAGACAGGCGATCAGTAAAAATCATACAGCCACACACCTCCTCCATGCTGCACTGAGGCAGACGCTTGGCGATCATGTCAAACAGGCCGGTTCTCTTGTTTCTTCTGAGCGCTTGAGATTCGATTTTACACATTTTGCAGGTTTGTCTAATGAGGAATTGGAGCAAATTGAAGCACTGGTCAATGAGAAAATCAGACAGAACCTTCCAGTTCAGACTCAACAGATCTCACTTGAGGAGGGACTTCAATCCGGCGCCATGGCCATCTTCGAAGAAAAGTATGGTGAACAGGTGAGGATGGTGACCGTAGATCAATTCAGCAAAGAGCTCTGCGGGGGAGTCCACGTCCATCACACCGGTGATATTGGATTGTTCAAAATTTTTTCGGAAGCGAGCATCGCTGCCGGAATGCGCAGAATCGAGGCCCTGACTGGTGAGCAGGCATTGGCTTTGACACAAGAAACGGAAAACCTTCTTTCGGCCATTCAGAGATCGATCAACTCACCGCGCAGCGACATATTGAATCAAATTGAAAAAATGAAGACAGCACTCAAAGAGAAGGAAAAAGACAACAGGGAGCTGAAACAGAAATTGACCAATGTTCAGTTCCAAAAAGAGGATGAGCACATTCAGGAGGTTCAGGGAATAAAAGTATTGACCCGACTCGTCAATGATTTGAACAGTACCGAGCTCAGGGAACTGGCGGATTCATTGAAACAAAAAATGGGCTCCGGGGTCGTCATCCTTGGTGTCCGTTCGGAAAACAAGGCTTTTCTTGTCATCAGTGTCTCCAAAGATCTGACTGAGAGAGTCAAAGCCAATGATCTGATCGGAAAGATGGCTCCGGCTATCGGAGGTGGGGGAGGAGGGCGCGAGGATTTTGCTCAAGCCGGCGGAACGAAGCCCGATCTCCTCGAGCAGGTTCTGAAAGACAGTCCCTCCGTGATTGCCGATCTGCTCAAATAGAATTTCTGCTTTTTTTAACAGTCTAAGGGGATATAGGAAATCACCCCGAAAGAGGATTGATTATTGATTGTTTTTTTGACATCATACGGGTATCGGCATGAAGAGGAAGTCTAAATTTCGAGAGAAAAACCGGTCATGAAACATCTTCTCTTTACCAGCGCAACTTTTATTTTGTGCCTGATGATCACCGGGGGCGAATACATATGGGGCTTGGATCAAAAGGGAGAAAAATATGACTTCATCATCCGCACCATGGCCAATAAATACAACATCGATCCCAAATTGGTCCATTCCATCATCCGGGCTGAGTCTGACTACAATCCACAAGCGGTTTCTTCCAAGGGGGCTGTCGGGCTCATGCAGCTTATGCCGTCAACGGCCAAAGCTTATGGAGTGAAAGATCTTTATGATCCGATCGAGAACATTGAGGGGGGGGTTAAATATTTGAATGACTTGATCAGGACCTATCAGCAGGATCACGAGTTGATTTTGGCCGCCTACAACGCCGGACAGGATGCGGTGAAAAAATACAAAGGAGTTCCTCCTTATCCGGAAACGGTCGCCTACATACAGAGGGTGAAGACATATTGGGGGCAAGAAACAGCGGGGCGAAAAAAGACTGTTGTCTACAGATTCCGAGATAAAACGGGGCGGCTTGTCCTCACCAATGACAAAAACTTCTATCTGATGAACAAAAAATAGCAAATAAGGCCGCCATAAAAGATGGTTAAATGAAACTTTTGACGAGCAGGCGCTGAGGAAGAATTTCAAATGTGGCGGGGAGAGAGCCGACCTGTTCGCCGTCGACTTCAATCAAGATTCTTTCCTCCATATCGGCAGGAGCGACCTCAATCTTTGTGCCTCTTATGAGAGAGATTTTCGGATGGGAAAGATGGGTGCCCGTATAGATACGAAAGATATTTCTAAAAAACTCCAACTTTTTCATTTTTCTAACCAGAACAAGATCGAACATTCCATCATCCAGAGAGGCTTCAGGTGCAACTTTCATGCCTTTGCCGAAAATCCTGCCATTGGCGATGGCTCCCACCATATATTCATCCACAGGGAGCTCTTCTCCATCAACAGAAATATTGAGTTTCTTGTTCGTGTAGCTCATAAATGTGGAGACTAGGCATTTGAAATAGGAAGAGGCCTTTTTTTCCATCCGCTCCTGGTTCATTTTGTAAACGACTTCTCCTCCAATCCCAAAATCTGATACATTCAGGAAAAACCGTTCAACTTCAGAAGCGAAATGATTCCTGTAGGTCACTTTGCCGATATCGATACGATTCGATGGAGCTTGAGTGATAACCCTCAATGCATTCCGCAAGCCCAGGGGAATATGAAGGCTCTTGCTGAAATCACTGCCCGTTCCTGAGGGAATGATTCCCAGAGCTGTTTCAGGATTGATGGGTTTCTCCTGTTCAAAAAATCCGTTGGCGATTTCGTTGATGGTGCCGTCACCGCCCACTCCGACGATCAGCTCGATGCCCTCTTTGATGGCCGATCTTGAAATCTCTACAGCCTGAAGGGGCTTTTCTGTGAATTCGTACTTGAACTCCTTAAGAAAGGACTTGAGAGCCTCTTTGATTCGCTTCCATCTTTTTTTCGTTCGCCCCTGATTGGATTCAGGATTGACGATGACCTGTGTTTTAAGGGACATCACTCGTCTCCTGGGGTGTTATGTCTTTTTTTTTGAACAGAGAGACTCCGATGATCCCTCCCAAGGCACAGAAGGCGGAAAAGATGACTGCATTGATGACGAGCCCCAGCAAAACAAAAGGCAGATAGAATTCGCCGCTCATCATTTTTTCAAGGAGTTGGGAAACAACAACCGGCATTTCTTCCAGGTATCCGGATATCATTTGCATAACTTCGTCCATAGCGGCAACATTGGATATCAGGGCCTCAAAAGGAATACTGACAATCGTATCCACGACTGCTGCGACGATTCCTGCGAAAATACCCACAATGGCTCCGTCACCTGTTGAGAGAGCGGATTGAGAGTTTTTGGAAAGCAAGTAGGCCGCCAACATTCCTCCCCCGATGACCCAGATACAGCAGAGGCAGTTGACGAATGGGATTGCCGTCAACAAACCTGCCAGGCCTCCTCCGATTAACGCGGGGACAAGCATTCCCTGCTTTTGTGCGTTCATCCGTTCTCCTCCTTCTCAAAGGCTTACCCTATTCTATTTGGTTTTAAAGGGGAATATCAAGAATTAATATGCTTGTATTCTCCATGCCGGATCCAGGCTTCCGATAAGCCGGCAATGAAATAGAAGGGTAAAATGATTCCCCATATCCAACCGATGGAGAATCTCAGCCAGGCTGAAGTTTTCCACAAAAGAAAAAAATTTCCAATCGCATCGGCAAGTATTGGAGTCGTCACTAAAATAAAAAAACTGGTTTTGGGTACAGAGACCGAGGAGAATCTCTTGGTGATAGGAAAGAAGAGCAAGCCTGTGATGATGCCTGAATAGATGCCGAAACACCGGCTGCATACGGCGAGAGGAAATCCCCAAAGATGGAAACATCTCTCTGGAATTTGGTGGCAGAGCGGCGAAAATGCCTTATACAATAAAACACTCCAACCATTGTCCAGGCTGTTCATCAAGGGAGCCATAACGATGGCGGCAATCCAGATAATCGAACCGGAGAAAGTTGCCCAATAAACGGTTAGGATTTTTTGCTTCTGGGTCATTCTTCTATCGGCCGATCAGTTTTTTTTGATTCTCAAATTCTAGGCCATTTTACCGCTTTCCACAAGTGGCCAAAACATCTCCATTTCACGGCAGCAGGACCCGAGAAACAATAATGATTTGACAGATTTCGGCTCAGAGTGTAAATTTTAGATTCATCATTATCTCCCAGCTTGAAAGGAGGCCGTTATGAAAAAAATCAAAATATCCGCCGTCTTCTCGACCATTTTTCTTCTTCTGCTGTTTTCCGTGCCCCTTTTTCCCCAAGTAGAAGAGGCTGAAGCAGTCCTTGAGAAGTGTCAAGAATCTGTTATCGCCCTGACGTTGTTGGATGACAGCAAGGAAGAAATCAACATATGTGCCGGATTTGTCGTTGGTGACGGAATTATAGCAACAGCCTATCATCTCATCAGCCGCGCGGCTGCTGTTGAAGGCTTGAACTTCAAAGGAAAAAAGATAAAATTTGAAGGTGTGCTGGCCGTCGATAAAAATATTGACGTCGCCATTTTAAAGATGAAGGGAAAATCAATCCCCCTGGTCTTAGGTGATTCCGATGAATTGATTCCCGGAAAGAGTATCTTTGCTATAGGCTGCAATGATGCCTCTGAACTTCGTATCGAGGACGGTACTATTAAGAGTATTCTCGAGTTGACGGAATCTCAATGGGTGTCGGATACGACGGTTGTTTCTTCGGAAACGTTCTGCGGCGGACCCATTTGTGATGAAAATGGAGTTGTTCTTGGAATGCTCAATTTTTTTGATGACCGCACCAGAATCCTCATGCCGATCAATGCCATCAAAAGCATGTCCCAAACAGGAACTCCTGTCCCCTTTTCAGGTGGATCGGGAGAGGACTATTTTGAAACGTTTGAAGGCGCGAATCTTCTGGGAAGGGGATTCTTCGCTCTTGAGGATTTCAGTAAAGCCGAAAGATATTTGAATAAAGTTGCCAGCCTCAAAC
>CBFDBS010000109.1:0-8137 GCA_965603105.1 uncultured bacterium | reverse complement strand
ATTCTTGATTTTGCTGCGCTCCTGATCACAGGTGTAGAATAGATGGAACGGCAACCGCTGTCAACGCCGCCAAGGCTCGCCTCTCTTTACAGAAATGGATTCACTTCTATTTACCGCTGTCACCTTGGACGGGATAAACTGGTATTGCCAATCTCCCTAAGTTCGGTTACTATCGCCAAGAAGAATTTTCGAGATTCGAGCCGTATTATGAAAGTCGTTCTCACAGGTCCCGTTCACTCCGGCAAAACCTCTCTTCTCAAGAAGATCGTCCACGAACTGGAAGTCTCAGGCATGAATATCGATGGCTTTTTGAGCATTGCTGTTCAGCAGAACAGAGAATTCACGGGATATGATCTTTTTTCCATACGGGAAAAAATGACACTTCCCTTCCTCCGCAAAACGGGTCAAAAAGAGTGGATGAGGGTTGGGCCCTACTTTTTTCTGCCCGAAGGACTGCGTGAAGCCAATCGAATCATTCTGAACCCGGAACCAAAAGACGTGCTCATCGTCGATGAGATCGGACCTCTGGAACTGGCAGGCCAGGGCCTCTGGCCCGCTTTTACACAGGCCGTTCAAGATTCACGCTTTTCTATCCTCTGTGTCGCTCGAAAGACAATAATCAGTGATTTCTTGAAGTCAATACCGGCAACACAATGGATTGTCTTCAACATCGACGACGAAAATATTTTTCCCCGCTTATTGGATTCTCTGCTGTCTCTCCAAAACTCTCACTTTTGATCCCAGTTTTGGGAATGCCATTAATTGCTCTTGCTAATCGTCGTTAGGATTCATTACAATCAGAATCTTAAGGTTTCCCGATGAATTCGTCCACTGTCTCAGGTTATCACGGCAAAATCCTTGAAATCGATCTATCCCATTCGAACATCAAAGTCAAACCACTCGATAGAGATATCCTCGAGAATTACCTTGGAGGCAGAGGCCTGGCGACCAAAATCTTTACGGATTGCGTCGACCCTTCCTGTGATCCCCTCTCAAAAGACAATGTGATTGTCTTGGCAACTTCGCCTCTTATCGGCACGGCGGCGCCAACAGCATGTCGGGGCCACATGGTTTTCAAGTCCCCTCTTACAGGAGCCATCGGCAGTCCCAACTGCGGAGGAACCTGGGCACACGCTTTTAAAATGGCGGGTTACGATGCTTTTGTCTTAAAAGGAAAAGCTCCTGAGCCGGTCGTTATCCACATCGAGACGGAGACCGTTGACATCCTTCCTGCAGGATCTCTATGGGGCAAGGATGTGCACGAAACAAACCGGATTTTGATCCAAGAATCGGCTCAGGACAGACGCCGGCGCTTGCTGTGCATTGGACCGGCCGGTGAAAATCTCGTCCGGTTCGCGGCTGTGATGAACGACAAGAACAGGGCTTACGGCCGGACCGGTCCAGGAGCGGTTTTCGGAAGTAAAAATCTGAAGGCAATCCTTGTGGGGGGTCAGAAAAAAACAACGATCAAAGACCAGGCACACTACCTTTCCGGACTGGAACAGGCGCGCTATTTGATGAAACAGGCTCCGGTGACAAAGAGGCTTCTCGGTGAATTGGGGACTTCCGGTCTCCTCAAACTCATCGATGTCATGGAGATGCTTCCTCACCGGAACTTTCAGGACAACCGCCACAACGAAACCAGGCTGGACAAGGTTTCGGGAGAAGCCTTGAAGAGGCGGATTCTGGAGCGAAAAGGCGGATGCTACGGATGTTCCATCGCCTGCCAGAGGCACACACGGGTCGGAGACAAGACAGGCGAGGGTCCGGAATACGAAACGATGGTCATGACCGGTCCCAACTGCGACATTTATGATCTGGAATCCATAGCCCTGGCCAATTACAGGTGTAACGAATTGGGTCTAGATACAATCAGTTTCGGAGGAACGGTCGCCTGCGCCATGGAACTTTTCGAGCGCAAACACATGTCTCTCCGCGATACTGACGGGATCGATCTCTCATTCGGACAAGAGAACCTCTTGGAGACACTGGTTGATCAAATCGCATTCCGCCAAGGTTTTGGAGACAAGCTGGCCGAAGGATCCTACCGGCTGGCCGGTGGTTTCAGGCATCCGGAGTATTCCATGTCCGTGAAAAAAATGGAAATTCCCGCCTATGATCCCCGCGCTTCATACACCCAGGCATTGGGCTACATGACCTCTCCCAGCGGGGCCTGCCATTTAAGGGGAGGATATGCGGTCTCACTTGCCTTTTTCAGCGGGACAAAAGAGATCCCGCGTTACAGTCTTCTTCAATCGCCCATCGCCATCCGGAACATGCAGAATCTTGGCATCATCCAGGACAGCTTGGGAATCTGCCGCTTTACGGGCTTCGCTTTTGCCACAGATCCATGGGCCCGCATGGTCAAGGCCGTCACGGGTCTCGACTTTTCCACGGCAAAGCTCGAAGAGATCGCCAACAGGATAGCTACCAAGGAGCGTCTGTTCAACCTGGCCGCAGGTATCACACACGAAGATGACACGCTTCCCGCCCGGTTCAGCCTGGAACCCATCCTAGTCGAGGGGAAGGAAAGAATCGTTCCATCAGATGTTATCGAACGCTTGAAAAGGGACTATTATGAGGTGCAAGGCTGGGATTCGTATGGACATCCCACAGAAACCACCTTAAAAAAACTGGGAATCAAAAGAAAATGACAGCAAACAAATGGAAAGCCAGTCCGGAGCTTATCCAACTGTTCCGCTCGGTAGGGCAGGTTTTGCTCCGCATGGACCTCGAAGACAGTCACTGCGGAAATATTGCCATGCGCTGGAGGGATAAACAGGGGAAAGAACGCCTGGCTATCACATCGACCGGCTCCCAGAAAGGAAACCTCAAGCCCGAACACATCTGTCTTCTCGATCCGAAAGAAACCGATTTTGGCTACTACAAAGCTTCCTCGGAAACGGACATTCATGCCCGGATTCTATCTATCCCCGGTGTTCATTCCTCTATTCATGCCCACACCAAGGACTTGACCGTAATGACTCTGGACGACGACGACAAACCGAACAAGCCGGAAGCTTTTATTCCCATAGATCCCCTGGGATTCCACTATTTGAACGGGCGAGTGCCCGTGGATTGGGTGGAAGTTCCCTCCGGGTCAGCGGAAATGGTGCAGCTCGTTCCCGAAAGATTGAGCCGGAATCCGGCCACGGTTGTACAGGGGCACGGAACATTTGTCAGGGGAAAATGCCTCAAAGAAGCGCTCTTTCTGTCCTGTATCGCCAATTTTTCAGGTTATATCTGTCAGCTGACCAGACGCCAGGGGACAAACCTCGATACCGTAAGGGAAACCGTTCAGTCAAATCCTGATGATTATTTCTCATTGTCATTCGAGGAATACACGGATCGATCGGATGAAATCTGTGACTTCCCGGCCGAGGAGGAGTTGAAGGAGGAATTCCTTATTACAGGAGCGCGAGTTTTTGAATCCCGCCTGTCTCCTTTTCACACGGGATCCATATCCGTCAGAGGAGTCAGGTCGATGTTTTATGCTCCCAAGGCGTCCATGCCAAATCAATTGAGGGGACCGCTTTTGGAAATTCCTCTTGCGGAACAAGACGAGGACTCTGAGGAACTCAAAACTCATAAAACAATTTATCGACAGAGCAATTTTCAAACCGTCATTCACTGTTATGTGCCCGAAGCCGAAGCCCACTGCAATTTCGTTTACCCTGGTGAAGAGAAACCGAGAGACCGTATAGTGGCCATTGATGCCGAAGGGAGTTTTCTCTATCTGGTGGTGCCTGTGGTTTCTGCCCGAGTCGATAGAGAAGTGCTCATTGAACTCCTCCACGATTACAAGGTCGTCGTCGTCAGAGGTGGTGGAGTCTGGGCTGTGGGGAATCAATCACTTTCAGAGGTGCTCCACCATCCTTCTTCTGTCAGGGAGATATGCCTCTACCGTATCGGTGCCGCCGAGAGGGGGCTGGATTTGAACAAGTTGGAGCCCGAGAAAGCGAGGAAATGGTAGGGACGATTTCCTTCCTGAGTCAGCCGCGCCGGCTCAAAACCGAATCCTCATAGTCCTTCAGGATTTTCATCCATTCCGTTTCAAGAGGAACATTTTTTTTCAGACAGTAATAATCCCAGACAGAACCGGCCGGCATCGTTTTCAAAGCCTCCTGAAGAGCTAAACGGGACATAAAATCTCCTTCCCGCTCCAATTCAGCCAGACTGGGGTGAGGTTCCAAAAAGGCATGAAGAAAACTCTTCAATACGGCTCTGGCTCCGATGATCCAGGCCCCGACTCTGTTAAGAGAGGCATCGAAATAGTCGAGGCCCAGATGGACCCGCTCGAGCGCATGGCCCCTCACTATCTCGAGGGCAAGGGCACGGAGATCATCATCGAAAATGGCCACATGATCGCTGTCCCAGCGGACTCCGCGGCTGATGTGAAGGAGAATCCCTTCGGCAAATTGGAGGATGGAGGAGATTTTATCCGCCACGGATTCCGTGGGGTGGAAGTGCCCCAGGTCGAGACAGATCATCAAATTTTTGGCCAGGGCATAACCTAAATAAAACTCATGAGATCCCACGACATAGGCTTCGCTCCCTATTCCAAACAGTTTACTCTCCAGCGAATCCCGCAGTTCTTCCCGAGGATATTCAATCCCATAGATTTCGTCCAGGGACTCTTTTAGAATAGCCCTTTGTGTCCAGCGGTCGACCGGGTGATCCTTGGACCCGTCTGGAATCCACAGATTATGGACACAAGGAGACTTCAATTCCCGTCCGAAGTAAGAGGCGATGTTTCGGCAGCGCTTGACGTGCTCTATCCAAAACGTCCGAATGGAATTATCCCGGTGGCTCAAAGTGTTGCCGGAATCCGCTTTGGTATGGGCAAAACAGGTCGCATTGAAATCGAGTTTGAGTCCGTTCTCATCCGCCCATTCCACCCAACTCTCGAAGTGTTTGGTCTCGATGGCGTTCCGCTCCACTCTTCCGTTGAAAAAATCACCATAGATGGCATGAAGGCTGAGCCGGTGGTTTCCTGGGATTAGAGAAAGAGCCTCCTCCAGATCCAGACGCAGTTCACTGACTGAGCGCGCTTTTCCGGGAAATTGTCCCGTGACTTTCAGCCCCGCCGCTTCCAGGCTCGAATCGGACCATTCAAATCCCGTGACATCGTCCCCCTGCCAGCAGTGCAGAGAAATTTGAATCCCATTCAGTTTCTCAACAACGTCCTCCGTATCCACATCCAATTCAGCATACCGGTTTCTGGCATCTCCGTAAGCATCGAGGATGCTTTTTTCTTTTTCCATACTTTCCCCCTTCAAAGAGCCCCTTCGTAACGATGGAGCAGTTCAAAAAAACGGGCATAGGCATCCGACCATTTTTGAACGTCCTCCGGCTCATAAGTATCACTGGGAAAAGAATGCCGGATGACATCCCTCATCTCAGCGTGGTTTCCGAGATGCCCAAGAGTTTTGCTTTGCATCAGAATGTTGCCAACAGCCGTGGCTTCGCTCGGACCTGAGACGACCGGGAGGCCGGTTGCATTGGCTGTCAGTTGACATAGAAAGCGGTTTTTCGATCCTCCCCCGATGACATGGATACGACTGATGGGATGAGGGCTCAGTTCCTTCAACTGATCGAGAACGTAGCGGTATTTCAGGGCCAGACTCTCGAGGACGATCCTGACGCAAAGACCCAATGTCTCGGGCCCGTTCTGGCCCGTTTTCGAGCAAAACTGCCCTATGGCTTCGATCATGTCTGGCGGATTTAAAAATCCTTCCCAATCAGGATCGAGAAAAGCATAAAAAGCGGGGGCCTCCTCAGCAGCAAGTATCAATTCCTGGTAGCTGAAGCTCCGCTTTCTGGCCCAGACCTTCCGGCATTGCTGCAGAAGCCAGAGGCCCATGATATTTTTAAGAACACGGAAGGTGCCTTCGACACCTCCTTCATTGGTGAAATTCAAGTCAAGCGCTCTTTCAGTGATAATAGGTTCCTGAACCTCGATACCCAAACAGGACCAGGTCCCCGAGCTGATGAATGCCCACTCTTTGCCCTCCGATGGAGTGGCAGCCACAGCCGAACCGGTGTCATGGGAGGCGACAGCGATAACCTGAATCTCCGGGAGCCCCGTCAACTTGGAAACAGAAGAGTCCAGTCGCCCAAGTGAAGTACCGGGAGGGATGACCTCCTGCATGATTGAAGTGGAAATTCCAGCGGCCTGAAAGAGCTCGGCTTCCCACTGCTTCAGGCGCGGATTGTACAGTTGAGAAGTTGTGGCATAGGTGAATTCCGTCTTTTTTTTCCCAGTCAACAGATAATTGAAAAGATCGGGCATAAAGAGTAGATCCGCGGCCGATTCCAGCAATGGATAGCCGTCTCTCTTTAGTGCGAATAATTGGAAGAGAGAATTGAACTGGAGGAACTGATTTCCTGTCAGACTGTAAATCCTCTTTTTGGGAACGATTTGAAAGAACTCCTCCATTACCCCGCAATTGCGCTCGTCCCGGTAGGTAAAAGGCATAGACAGCAGAGATCCATCGCTGGCCAGGAGGCCGAAATCGACACCCCAGGTGGCTATGCCCAGCGTATCCGGAATTCCCTCCCCCATTTGGGCGCACTTCTTCATTCCTTCTTTCATCTCTTCATAGAGACTGAAGACATCCCAATGGAGGTGTCCTTTGACCGGAATCATCCTGTTCGGAAAACGGGTCACTTCCTCAAGGATCAAACGATTATTGTTCAGATGCCCCAGAATGGTTCTTCCGCTTTCGGCGCCCAGGTCGAAGGCTAGATAAGAATGAGGAGGCATGTTTCGACAATTATCACACCGCCTATGGCCTGTCAACCGGCGTCAAACATCTTGCATTAAATATAGATCTCGACCATCATGGGAACACATCATGGCCAAAGAAACAATGACTCCTCGGGAAAGATGGCTGGCTGTCCTGCGAAGAGAAAAGCCCGACCGAGTCCCCATGGACTATTGGGGAACAATCGAGACCACTCGAATGCTCATGAAGCACTTGGGTTGCAGAAACAGGTGGCAGGTGTTCAAGAAACTCCACATCGATTTCCTCTATCGGGTCGAGCCCGACTACTGTGGTCCAAGAATCCCGAGAAACCATGATGCGTTCGGCTGCCGATATAAACCGGTAAGGTACGGACAGGGTGTGTACAAAGAATGTATCTCCCATCCTCTGGCCGCATTCCAATCGGCCGACGAGATCGAAAAAAAATTCACTTGGCCGGATCCGGACTGGTGGGACTACAAAGTTCTTCCGGAAAAAATTAAGGGCAAGCAAGATTTCCCCCTTGCCGGGGGGGCCTTTGAACCCTTTTTGATCTACAAAAAACTGCGTGGAGAAGAGCAGGCCTTTGTCGATCTGATCAAAAATCCTGAAATAGTCCGCTTCTGCCTGAACAAGCTTTTCCGGTTGGGATACGAAGAATTCAACCGCACCTATGAACAGATCGGAGAACAGATCCAGATCTCCTTCATTTCGGAAGACATGGGAGCCCAAAACGATCTCATGTTTTCCGTGTTTCACATCCGAGAGTTTCTGATTCCTCACATGAAAAAGATGATCGACTTGGCCCATCAAGCCGGTATCCATGTTTTTCATCACAACGATGGAAGCATCCAGAGGATTATTCCGGATATGATCGACCTCGGTATCGACATTCTCAATCCGATTCAGTGGACGTGCGCGGGAATGGAACGAAGACAGCTCAAAAAAAGATTCGGTTCCCGGGTCATCTTTCACGGAGCGATGGACAACCAGAATACTCTTCCTTTCGGATCTACCGAGGATGTTCGGCATGAAGTGATCGAAAATCTCCGAATCCTTGGCCAAAACGGCGGATTCATCCTGGCCCCGTGCCACAACATCCAGTCCATTACTCCCATCGAAAACATTTTGACCCTCTATCGCACAGGTTTTGAAATCGGTTGGGTGGATTGAAACATCTCCAGAACGGGGATGACATATGAGTAGGGAAAGAATACGAGCATTGGAGGAGAGTTAGAGCGACATCGGAGGATTGAGCCTTCCAGAATCAACCTTGGAGGGAATCCGACGCCAGTCGGACGGTGAGCATGTATTGAGCCTGCGCAGTTCTAGCGAAGAGGAAATTGATCAACACCTATCATTCTCTGAGAAGTCATCAGACTGGCGAGTTG
>CBFDBS010000108.1:0-8170 GCA_965603105.1 uncultured bacterium | reverse complement strand
ATAGCATAATTTCCCCAGAAAAGCTAGAGGTTACCCTACATTTTATATACATCTCTGTCCAGCGGTGTTTTTAATCTCCTGCCTTACTCCTCCGATTTGATGATCCTTGACGGTGAGGGCTTCATGGGAGCTCAGTATGCCTACGGAGGCGATTACTTTACCTATCACAACCGCTTGGATACAGCTGAGATGCTGAGCGAAGGAAATGTCCAGAATCACGGGCGGATCACCCTGGACATCGCCAGACATTTCGGCAGCCTGGACATCAGCGGGACAAGAGGAAAGGAGCTTGTCTTTTTCAACATCCCCGGAATCCTGATGATTCACTACCCTGTCTCGTGGACGAAATCCCTGCTTTTTGTGGTTCTTTTGATTTTTATTTTCGTTCTTGCAGCTGGATTTAAGAAACGTATCTTCAGAGCGTCAAGGATCGGACTCGGATTTTTGTCTTTCCTCTTTAACATTCTGGCCGTCATTGGGACTGTCATTTTCCTTTGGTATATTTTCTCCAAAATCTATCCAGGGAAAGATTGGATGCTGCAGTACAAATACAAGGTGTTTTTAGTCGGATTCGCCGCTCTGGCCGTCTTTGTTTTCAGTTCTTTGTATGTGTTTTTCAGGAAAACCCTCTCTGTTTTAGAATTCGCCATGGTCGGAACGATTCCCTGGCTTCTGTTTACTATTCTGACAGGACTGTCGGCTCCGGCGGTAAGTTATATTTTTATCTGGCCTCTCTTTTTCAGCCTTATTTCTTTGGCCGCAGCGATCTTCATGAAGGATCCTCGCGCGTCGTCATTGAAATCTTTGATGATCAATTCTTTTTGTGCCCTTCCCGGGATTTTCATCATCGTGCCCCTGGTCATGCTTTTTTACCAGGCTCTCCAGATGAGCCAGCTCAGTGCGGCTTTGATCATGATTATGGTCATTCATCTTCTTTACCTTATGACTCCTTTATTCGCTGTGCTGGAATATCCGAGAAGATGGTGGCTTCCAGCCTTATCATTCATAGTTGCTGTTTGTTTCTTCACGTCCGGGATTATCGGGGCCAGAGATTACGGAGATTATCCGCAAATCGAATCCTCATACATTGGCAAACGTCTGGCTGGCCGCCTCTCCCGTAGGATCAAGCGCCGTTTTAGGCCCCCGTCGCCTTCAGGGATTTCACCCTCGGACCAGATCATCGGCCGTTGGCAGAGAAATGACGGCCTACAATTTGAATTCGGGGAGCTGGAAATGCACTATAATGATTTTGCCGGCTCCTTCGTCCTCATTCTGCCGGACGGAAGTCTCTCTCTCAACGCCTACGCCTTCCGGGGGGAAGACCGTGTCTCCGGCAGTTTGACGGCCGAGATTTTTTGGGATGACAAAGTTCCGAACCCTGATCTGAAAAGGGTTAGATTCTTTATCGGCCAAGACGGACAAACGATGCGTATGATCAAAATCGATCCCGATGGCAACCAAACAGGGGATGAATGGCTTCTCGACAGAGTCAATTCTCCGACGTGATAATCATTGACTCGGACTCATCCGTTTGATCAAATAAAAAGTTGACGCATTTTTTAAGCGCCCGGCTCTTTCATCTTAGAGGTTTGATATGAGAATAGACATCGGAAAGTACAAAATCAGACATTGGCAGCAAGAAGACGCCCAGGCTATTGCCAAATACGCCAATAACAGGAAAATTTGGCAAAATCTGAGGGATGGCTTTCCCCATCCCTACGGCCTCGAGGACGCAAAAGATTTCCTCGAGCTGGTATTTCGGCAGGAGCCCCGAACGTATTTTGCAATTGCATCGGATGAAGAAGCTATCGGCGGTATCGGGCTGGGGATTGGAATCGATGTCCACCGCTTCACGGCCGAGATGGGATTTTGGCTGGCCGAGCCGTTCTGGAACAAAGGGATTATGACCGAGGCGGTGATCCGGTTCACAGAATACTCCTTCGACAAATTCAAACTCCACCGCATCTATGCCGAACCTTATGTTTCCAATCCCGCTTCGGCCAAGGTCCTGGAGAAGGCCGGCTACACCCTAGAGGGAACACTGCATGCAAATGTATTCAAGGATGGGAGAGTCCTGGACCAGCGCCTTTTTGCACGGGTCTCCGAGGTGGCCCTGCTCCGGGAGCCACCAAAAGTCTTTGCCTGAAATGAGGGCGGCTCGAGAAGGCAAAACCTATAGTGGTCGCTTCATCCCTTTTATTTTAATGTGTATGTGCGTTTGCTTCCCGGTGCCATGGTGTAGGCAGAGATCAAGCTTTCATTTCCATCCTTGTCGACGGCACTGACGCCGAAGACATACTCATCGATGGTTACTTTTTCCAGAGTGTATTCGGTGACGTTCCCCACCAGGATGTCGTTCTCCCAAAAAGCCGCCGACGTTTTTCTCCAATAAACCTTATATCCTGCCAGATTTTCGGTCGAGACCGGATTCCACCTCAGCTGCGCATCATAACCGCTTTCCCCTCTCCCCAAAAGTGGCCGTCCTCTCTCGCTGTTGATACTGGGTGCAGGCGGGGCAGCGGCCAACGAGGTCAGAATAGAGGCGACGATACGGATATTCCTGGTGCAGTAGTCGACGGACATGTTTTCCAAGGTGTCATTGACTGTATGCTGGCGTGAATAGTTTTCATTTGCCTCCATCATCCGGATTCCGGCCCATCCTTCGAGCACGAAAGGCGTGTGGTCTCCACCGCGGCCGAACCGATCCGCCCGGAAGATGCAGTCGATCTCCGCTGAAGGAAAAAACTGTTCGCCGATTTTTTTGGCGTAGCGGGCCAATTGACGGGAGGGAGAATCTGCAGGTCCGTCCGAGAAAACGCGCATCCGTTTGTTATCGATAAGCCCATTGCCGCCTTCGATGTTGCCAATCATATCCAGAGTGATGACTCCGTTGATGTTTTTATCTTCATTTTTCAATCGGGCGGCTAAAAGCGTGCTGCCTACAAGCCCCACCTCCTCGCCGGCAAAGGCCGCGAAATAGATAGTGGCATCGAACTCATAGCGGGCGAGCACACGGGCCATCTCGATCAGAGCGGCAATTCCGGAGCTGTCGTCGTTGATGCCCGGGGCGAAGTTGTCGAAATTGTCCCTGGAAGACTGTTCACCGGCCGCCCTGGCATATGAGTCATAATGGGCATTGACCAGGAATATTCTTTCATTCTCTCCCGTTTCCCGGCCGGGGAGTACAGCGACAACGTTGCGCATGGTGATGTCGCGGTTGAGTCTGCCGCCCTGGGCAGGCAGGTCGTAATCGTCGAAAAAAACGGTCAGGCGGGGATTGGCGGCGGTAAATTTTTCATGGATCCAATCGGCTGACGCTTTGATCCCGAATCCCTCTTTATCAGACGAAAAAACATGCCGGGTCTGAAAAGCTTCCAGCTTCCTGAGGATCTCTTCTACATTCTCTTTTGAAATATCCTGGATGATTTTTTCGATCTCCGGGGATTTGATGGCAAAGGCTGACTGAAAGGATATGATAAGAAATCCGATCAATAGGACTGCTATCCATCGATTCTTCATGTGACCTCCATTATTGTCGTCTGTTCAGACATGCCCCATCTTAGGGGATTGAAGCTCATTTCTCAAGTTTTTTGACAACTGATCGGCCGATGTGATATTTTAGCCAGCGCATTGAAAGGGACATGTCGCTGAGAGTCGAAAAAGGAAAACCGACTGAAGCCAACTCTATCTTGAGACAGAGGAGATATTTATAATGAAGTTGAAAGCTCTTTTGATATTGCTTCTTGTCTGTGCTTTTGGGGGGCATGTGTTTGCTGCAGGACAGGAGGAGCGGAGCCCGCTTCTCGATTCCTGGGAACAGTACCTCAAGCTTAAAAAAGAGTCCAATTTCGGTTTGGAATGGATCCCTCTCGGGCCGGTTATGAATTCCGCCAGGGTCGAGGCCGTCCAGTGTGATCCAAATGATCCCGGTCTTATGTATGTGGCCTTCGGCTCCGGAAACCTGTGGAAAACGACCAATCACGGGCTGACCTGGAAGCCGATCTTCGAAAACCAGTCGGCCTTGGGGATAGGGGACATCGCTCTCGCTCCTTCAGACTCCAACGTGATCTGGCTCGGTTCCGGAGAGAGCTTGAAGAAAGCCAGAAATTTCACCATGCCCGGCACGGGAGTGTTTCGCTCTGTCGACGGAGGGGAGACATGGACAAACGCCGGCCTTCACGACTCCTATCACATCGGGGAAATCGCCGTCCATCCCGAAGACCCCGATACGGCCTTTGTGGCTGTCATGGGGCACTTCTGGACATCCAATCCGAACCGGGGCCTCTACCGCACCGTCGACGGCGGAAAGACCTGGGAACATGTCCTTTTCATCAACGAACGCACCGGAGCCAACGATGTGGTGATTTCACCCTCCGATCCCATGGTCATCTATGTCTCCATGTGGGAAAATTATCCCACCATCTACGGCCCTGAAAGCGGAGTTTACAAAAGCATGAACGGCGGCCGGACTTGGGAAAGGCTGCGGGGAGGATTTCCTGATGGACCGAAGACAGGCCGGATAGGACTGGCCGTTTCCTGGTCAAATCCGGACAAAGTCTATGCACTTGTCGATAATCTGAACAAGGACAACAGAGACCATGCCTCCGAGGTTTACTGCACTTTGAACGGAGGGGTGACCTGGAAAAGAACCCATCAGGACGAGCTTTGGATTTTTCCGGGCATCGGCTGGTATTTTACAGATTGTTATGTCAATCCACAGGACGATGAAGAGATTTTTGCCTTGGGTGTAAGGTTGGCTCACAGTACAGATGGAGGGAAGACCTTTGGCTTGGTCGGAGGAGATGTCTTCCATCTCTTTCCCAACCCGGCCGATCCCCTTCACCTCGACCACTGCGAGATGTGGGTCGATTCTCTCCATCCTGAACACCTGGTTCTGGGCAATGACGGGGGACTTTATGTGAGCTATGACAGAGGCCAATCGTGGCTGCACCACAACAACATCCCGGCCGGGGAATTCTATGACATTTCCGTCGATAACAGAGATCCCTATTATGTCTACGGTGGAGTTCAGGATGACTCTTCTGTTTTCGGTCCGGCCAGAGAGTGGAATCCCAAATACCCAGACGGATGGCAATATGTCTGGCTGGACGCCTGGGCCGGAGGAGACGGCTGCTTCACATTCCCTGACCCGGAAGACCCGAACACCGTCTATTTTTCAATGCAGAACGGTTCTGTCAGGAGAAAGGACATGAAGGCGGACAGGTCTAAATCCATCCGGCCCAGACTGGCCAAGGATTTTCCCGGCCAGCTGGCCTACACGTTTGTCACACCTTATTTTCTTTCTCCGCACAATCATCTTGTCGTTTATCATGCCGGAAATTATGTTTTCAAAAGCCTGGACAGAGGTGATAACTGGGAGCTTATCAGTCCGGATCTGGCTCAATCGGCCGAAGAGGAAAAAAAGTCCGTGGCTATCGGGGCGATTGCCGAATCTCCACTAAAACCGGGGCTTCTGTATGCCGGAACGGATAAGGGGGCCTTTTGGATCACCCAAAATGATGGTGGGGAGTGGGAAGAGCGTTCCGCCGGCCTTCCTAATCGCTACATCAGGAGCATCTGCCCCTCGAGATTCGAGGAAAGCCGGGTCTATTGTGCCGTAACAGGCATCAACGACGATGATTTTCGAAATTATCTCTTTGCTTCCGAAGACTGGGGAAAATCCTGGACTTCGATCTCAGCCAACCTTCCCGATGAAGTAGCCAATGTCATCATCGAAGATCCTGTCAATGAAAACATCCTTTATGCCGGATTGTACAGAGGGGTATATATCTCAACCGACCGGGGCAGGAGCTGGTCTTTATTGGGGCCCCAGATGGCTGCCACGTGCATCTCCGACCTGGTCATTCAGGAGAGGGAAATGGACCTTGTGGCCGGAACACACGGCCGCGGCATCTATAAAATGAACATCAAACCGATCCAGAGGGCGTTCGAGAACGATCCTCCTCAGGTCCCTATCCTGTTTGAAACACCGGATGGACGTTTCCCCTGGATCAACGACACCCACAGGGATATCAGGTACAGTACTGTCGAAAAGGTGCCGATCACTTTTTTCCTGACCGGCAATGCTGAAGTGTCTTTGAGCGTGAAAGATGAAAAAGAGAGGATTGTCTGGTCCAAAACCATCAAAGCTATAAAAGGATTCAATCAGTACCGCTGGGACCTTGTCACCCAAAGAGTCGACAGTCCGGAAGCCTATTTCTTCCGTTACATAACATTCGCTTCGCCTGGGACTTACACTCTTCATCTGACCGGAGATGGAGTCGACCTGATTGGAAATTTAAAGGTAGTTGAACGTGAATTGCCGGAGAGGTATGAATGACGGATCCATCCAGATCTGACTTCATTTTGACGGTCAGAGGCCTGACAAAATCTTTTGGGGATCTGCTTGCTGTCGACGCCCTCGATTTCGATGTGCTTAGGGGAGAGATTCTCGGATTCCTGGGTCCCAATGGTGCGGGGAAGACAACCACCATCAGCATGATCTGTGGCCTTTTAAAGAGTGATGCCGGTGAAATTCGGCTCAACGGGTGTTCCATCGGGGCTCACTCTCGAGAAAACAGGAAGAGGATGGGGCTCTGTCCCCAGGAATTGGTTGTCTGGGATTCGCTCACCTGCGAAGAACAACTGACGTTTACGGCCCGGATGTACGATTTGAAACCAAATACGGCTCGGAAAAGGGCCAGCGAGCTTCTTCGCGTTTTCGGTTTGGAGAAAAAGAGGAACAAATTGGCCAAGACACTTTCGGGAGGGATGAAGAGACGGCTGAATCTCGCCTTAGCCCTTATCCACGAGCCGGAGCTTCTGATTCTGGACGAGCCGCAGGCCGGGCTCGATCCCCAAAGCCGCATTTTGGTCAGGGAGTATATCCGCTCTCTGGCGGGAGGCATAACCGTTCTCCTGACCACTCACGATATGGATGAGGCTGATCGTTTATCGGATCGAGTTGCCGTTATCGATCACGGCCGGCTCCTGGTTTTGGATACGGCAGACCGGTTGAAAAGCCAGATCGGAGCCGGAGAGATTCTGGAAATGAAAATCGCTCAGGAGAAGGAAAAAGAGATCTCTGAGTTGACAGAGCAGCTTCCGGATAATTTGAATCACTTGGGCTTTAAGGCGGGAACACTCCGGCTGGTCGGATCCAATATCCCAGACGCTTTGCCGGGGCTTATGGACAAGTTCCGTCAGAGAGGCGTGGTCATCGAAGATATGACCATCCGCAAGAAGTCTCTGGAAGATGTGTTTATCGCTCTGACAGGAAGGGGGTTGCGGGAATGAGGCTGCTGTCTCTGTTCAAAAAGGCCTTGATCGAGAACTTCCGTGACTGGAAAATCATCATTATGGGATTGACCTTTGCCCCGTTTTTTGTGGTCATCATGTTTTTCTACTTCGGCGAGACCGTCAAAACGTATGATGTCATCATCGTCAATCATGACAAGGGGCATGTCGTCGATAACCGGACATTCCTCGCCCTCCAATCCCTCGTCTCGGATCTGAAGGATGTTAAAAATCCTGACGGCTCGGAGGTCATGAGGATCAGAATGGAGTCCGATATCGAAGAGGCGCGAAAACGCCTCCAGGCAAAGAATGCGGATCTGGTTGTCGAGATCCCGGAGAATTTTTCAGAAACTCTTCAGGCCTACAGGGCGGGCGAGCATCCGGTTCCGGCAAAGATCAAAACACTTGGGATTTCGACCAGCATGGAATCCATCATGGCCGCAGCTTGGAGTGATGCCATCATCTATCAGTATGCCCTGGCCTTCACGGGGCAAAAAATCCCGCTGGAGATCCAGGCTGAAGGCTTCGAACAGATAAAAACTTCGAGCGATTTCGACCTCTATGTTCCGGGATTGATTGCCCTGGCTCTGATGATGCTCATGTTCACGGCGGCCGCCACCCTCATCAAAGAAAAGGACAAAGGGACTCTTGTCCGTCTGCGTATGTCGCATATGACCACCTTCGAATGGTTGACGGCGGTGAGTGTTACCCAAGTGATCATCGGTCTTCTGGCCATGGGCTTGACCCTGCTGACGGCCATGTTCTTCGGCTACAGCCCGTCGGGTTCTCTATTGGATTTTCTGGTGATTGGCTTTGTTTCCTGCCTATCCATCATGGCCATCAGTGTCATTGTGGCTGCAACTCTACGGACGAT
>CBFDBS010000107.1:0-8195 GCA_965603105.1 uncultured bacterium | reverse complement strand
ACTCGAGCAGAAATACGAGTGGAGGAGTTGGAGAGATATGGAAGCCACAAAATCCGATGAAAATCTCGACTGTTACGGGCTCCTCTGTCCCATGCCCATCATCCAGACGGCGCAGAAAATCAAGACAATGAAGATTGGAGAGGTGCTGGAGATTATCTCGACAGATAAAGGGATCAAAGAGGATATGCCGGCCTGGTGCCGACAGACAGGCCAAGAGTTCCTGGGCCTTGTCGAGGAAGAAGGTGTCTTTAAGGTCTATGTCAAAAAAACAAAAGAATAGAGCGAAAAGTGTTGAGAATAAATGACAAACCCGGTGATAGAGACCACCGTGTTCTCCTGCTCGAAGGGAAGGTTTGTCGTCAATGGCTGGATGAACTCCGATTGGAAATTGAAAAAACCATTGGTGATGGAAAGACGCTTATCCTCGATTTTTCCCGGGTGACGTTCATCGATGAAGAAGGAGCCCGGCTGATCAACCAGTTCCTTTCCAATAGTGTGGAGAGAATCAACTGCTCGCTTTTCATCCGCACACTGCTCGATATGGATACGAGAGGGAAAAAGTGAAAAAACAAGAGATCGTGGAGCGGATCCAGAAATTGAAGCGGGAGCTAAATGCGGTCATTATCGCCCATAACTACCAGATCGGCGATGTCCAGGATGTCGCGGATTTTGTCGGAGACTCTCTGGAATTGAGTCAAAAGGCCGCTCAAATCGAGACGGAAATGATTGTCTTTTGCGGAGTTCATTTCATGGCCGAAACGGCCGCCATCCTTTCGCCTGAGAAGACGGTTCTTATTCCCGAGATAGATGCCGGATGTCCAATGGCCGATATGATCGACGGTGGTGAGATGAGGGAATGGAAGAAGCAATACCCGGGAAGAAAGGTTGTCTGCTACGTCAACACCACAGCCGAGGTGAAGGCCGAGTGTGATGTCTGCTGCACTTCGTCCAATGCACTGGAAGTTGTGGAGAGTCTTGAAGGGGATGAAATCCTGTTCGCTCCGGACAAAAATCTGGCCGCCTATGTGGCCCGTTTCACCAAGAAAAAAATTATTCCCTGGGACGGATTCTGCTATGTTCACAACAACATCCTCGTCGGAGACATTGAGGAAAAACGGCGCCTCTATCCGGATGCGGAAGTCTGGGCGCATCCCGAATGCCGGCCCGAGGTTATCGACGCAGCGGATAAGGTTTTTTCGACGGGGAAAATGGTAAAAGGCGCCCGGGAGACAGAGAAGAAGACCATCATCCTGGGGACGGAAGCGGGGATGGTCTACCGCCTGAAAAAAGAAAATCCGGGCAAAGATTTCTACCCGGCCAAAGATCTGGCGTTCTGCTTCAACATGAAAAAGATAGATTTGAATGGAGTCTTGCGGTCTTTGGAAAACCGAGTCCACAGGGTAGAGGTGCCCCCGGAGATCCGTCGAAGAGCTCTCGGTGCGATCGAAAAAATGATACACATCAAAGGAGAAAAAAAATGAAGGAAAAATCAGAAAAAAATCTGAACGATGCATTTGCCGGCGAAAGCCAGGCACATATGAAGTACAAGGCTTTCGGAGACAAGGCCGAAAGAGAGAATCTTCCCAACGTGGCCAGGCTTTTCAGAGCCAATTCCTTTGCGGAGCAAATTCATGCCACCAATCATTTGAGGATTCTGTCCGGTATCCAGGGCACGATCGACAACCTTAAGGTCGCCATTGAGGGAGAGACCTATGAAGTGGATACAATGTATCCGGCTTTCATCCACGATGCCCAGGATGAGCAGGAGCCTTTAGCGGAAAGAATGAATATCTGGGCCCTCGCCGCCGAAGAAGTCCACGCCAAACTCTACAAAAAGGCAAAAGAGGCCGTCGAGGGAGGTCAGGACGCGGACCTGGGACCCATCCATGTTTGTCAAGTCTGCGGTTTCACCATGGAAGGGGATGCCCCGGATATTTGTCCTGTCTGCGGAACACCCAAAGACAAATTCACGCGCTTCTAAACTTCATGGCTTTATAAAATACATAATCCATGGGAGGCTGAAGCTTCCCATGCTTGAAAAGAGAATATTTGATCATAGAATCTTAGCGAGAAAAACCGGACTGCTCCCAGTGAGGACTTCAAAACTCCCTTGACGGAAACAAATGGAAAAAAGAAAAGCTCAATCATGGAACCGCTAGAGAAGAGGATTGGCGGGATTATCCGTTTTTTAAGGAAGGAGTATCCCCGAAGCCGCACCGCCCTGAAATTCGAAAGCCCGCTTCAGATTCTGGTGGCCACAATTCTCTCCGCCCAATGCACGGATGCTAGGGTCAACCAGGTCACTCCCGGTCTGTTCAAGAAATACCGCACAGCGGCCGATTTCGGCCGTGCTGATTGGGACGAATTGCAGGAAGAGATAAGATCTACGGGTTTTTTCAGGAACAAGTCGAAAAGTATCATCATGGCTGCACAAAAAATCGTCAGCGATTATGGAGGGAGTGTGCCGCAAAGCATGGAAGAGTTAATCACTCTTCCCGGTGTAGCCAGGAAAACGGCCAATATCGTCCTCTCCAACGGATTTGGAAAGGCAGAGGGAATTGCCGTCGATACGCATGTCAAGAGACTTTCGGGGAGGCTGGGTTTAAGCTCTCATCACGATCCCGATAAGATCGAACGGGACTTGACGGCCATCGTTCCCCAAGAAGACTGGTTGGATTTCAATAACATGCTCGTCAATTTTGGGCGCAAAGTCTGTCAGGCAAGAAAGCCGAATTGCCCGGAATGCGGACTGCGGTCTCTCTGCCCTTCGGCCCTGGAAATTTTCCCTGAACTGGAGTTATAATGGGATTCGAGAACGATGATAAAAGAGGCCATGCTTTTCCGGGAGGAAGTGGATCAAAAGACTTCCTGTCTGCTCTGTCATCACCGCTGTTCGATTGCTCCCTCCAAGTTTGGGATTTGTGGCGTCCGGCAGAACAGGGGGGGCAAACTCCAGACGCTTGTTTATGGTGAGCTCATCGCCGCCCATGTCGATCCCATAGAAAAAAAGCCGCTATTTCATTTTCTGCCGGGAACGATGTCTTTTTCCGTAGCCACGATCGGCTGCAATTTTCGCTGTTCTTTCTGCCAGAATTGGCAGATTTCACAGCAGACAAAGCGAAAAGAAGAAAATCTCCCCTGCGATTTTCTGTCTCCGGAGTCCGTTGTCAAAGCGGCTCTCGACCATGGCTGTCAGAGTCTTTCCTTCACGTATACGGAACCGACAGTGTTTTTTGAGTATGCCTTCGATACGGCCCGGCTGGCCCACGAGAGCGGTTTGCGGAATGTTTTCGTCACCAACGGCTATATGACACCTGAGGCGTTGGAGGTCATCCACCCGTTTCTGGATGGATGCAATGTGGACCTAAAGTCATTCCGCGAAGAATTCTACAGGACGATGTGCCGAGCCCGGCTCGAACCCGTATTGGAGTCTATCCGGTTGATGAAACGGCTCGGTATGTGGATAGAAATCACGACTCTTGTCGTTCCCGGTCAAAACGACTCGGATGAAGAGCTGGCTGAGATAGCCGCCTTTATCTCCCAAGTGAGCCCGGATATCCCCTGGCATATCAGCCGGTTCCACCCCGACCACACTTACAGGGAAAGCGAGCCGACTCCCATCGAAACCCTCCGCAAAGCCCAAGCCATCGGTCGAAAAAATGGACTCCGTTTCATTTACATCGGTAATATCTGGGGAGAGTCCGAGGATACGCACTGCCCCTTTTGTTCGCATCCCATCATCCGCCGGCGGGGATTCGATGTCCGGGCAGTAGAGATGAACCGTTCTCGATGTTCTTTCTGCAGTCGAACGATTGCCGGTGTCTTCGAATAAGATAAGTTTCTTTTCACCGTTTAAATGAAGAGGTTTTCTACCATTCCGCTTATTTCACCCATACTCAATTGAAAAGAACCAATTAAGAAGGGTCTGGATGATTTGAGCGGAAGAATTTGGTAGAATAAAAAGAAACAATTGAAAAAATTTGGGACACTCGAAATAAACGTGAAAAAATTCCAATATCTTCGACACACAGCCGACGCCAAATTTAAGGCCTTCGGGCGCTCACTTGAAGAGGCGTTTTGTCATGCGGCTTTGGCCACAGCCTCCCTCATGTGGGATTGCGATTTGATCGAACCGTATGTCAAACATCCCGTGCATGTCTCCGGCAAAGATGAAGAACAGCTGCTTTTGAATTTCCTGGAAGAGATTCTCTTCCTTCTGGATTCACAGATGTTCCTCATGAAAAAAGCCGATGGACTCCGGATCGAGAAGCGCAACGGTCGCTTGATCCTCGATGCACTGTTGGTCGGCGATACCAGTTCGAATCGATACCAGATTTTTGGAGAAGTCAAGGCCATAACTTATAGCGAGATGAGGATCGTTAAGGACAGCCTTGTCGAGGTCCAGGTTGTTGTCGATATGTAGGTATTCATGAATATAAATAAAATAAGTGACTTTGTTTGGGAGATCCCGCAACAGGGACAGATGAGGGTTCCGACCGTGATCTACACTTCTGCTCTCCTTTTGGAAACAATCAAAAGAGACAAAACCCTCCAGCAGGCTCAAAATGTGGCCTGTTTGCCCGGAATAGAAAAGAAAGCTTATGTGATGCCCGACGGGCATCAAGGCTACGGTTTTCCCATCGGAGGAGTAGCGGCCTTTGATCCCCACGAAGGAATCATTTCTCCCGGGGGTGTCGGATATGATATCAACTGCGGTGTCAGGCTGCTCAAGACCGATCTCTTGGAGAAGGATATACAGGAGAGCCGGAAACAGCTGCTGTCTGAAATCTTCCGAGAGGTTCCCGCCGGAGTGGGAAAAAAAGGCATCACCCAGCTGAACCGGAGTGATCTTTTCGAGGTCTGCCGGAAGGGAGCGGAGTGGGCTGTCGAAAAAGGATATGGAACACAAGAGGATCTGCTCCGCACGGAGGAGAACGGGAGGATGAAAAGCGCCGATCCCAGTTATCTGTCTACAAGAGCACTCGAACGGGGACTTCCTCAGTTAGGAACGCTGGGTTCGGGCAATCATTTTTTGGAAATTCAGAAGGTGGACAAGATCTTTGACCCTGAAGTGGGAAAAGTCTTCGGGATTCATTCCGGGGGCCAAATTCTGGTCATGATCCACTGCGGAAGCCGTGGATTGGGACATCAGGTGGCTTCAGATTTTATACGTCTAATGGAAAACCAGTACGGAACCAGGGATTTGCCGGACCGGGAATTGATCCATGCTCCTATCCAATCCGCCGCCGGAGACAGATACTACAAATCCATGAGTTCGGCCGTGAACTTCGCCTTCGCCAACAGGCAAATGATTGCCCACCGGGTGCGTAGCGTCTTCCAAAGAGTCCTCGGCAGCTCTTCTGGTATGACCCAAATTTATGATGTCTGCCACAATGTGGCCAAGTTTGAAAAGCACAGAATCGACAACAAACTCAAGACTCTCTGTGTCCACAGGAAGGGTGCAACACGAAGCTTCGGACCGGGCCGGGAAGAAGTCCCCGATGTTTACCGGCCCTATGGTCAGCCCGTCATCATACCGGGGAGTATGGGCACATCTTCCTATATCTTGGTCGGCACGACTGAGGCAGAGGAATTGAGCTTCGGTTCCACGGCTCACGGCGCAGGAAGGATGATGTCCAGGCATGAAGCCCTGCGGCGGTTTAAAGGAGAGGAGATCAAACAGGATCTGGAGAGCAAGGGCATCGAGCTTAAATCCACCAGCTGGAGGGGGGTGGCTGAAGAGGCCTCCGAAGCGTACAAAAACGTAGACGAAGTTGTGAATGTTTCGCATAGGGTGGGACTGGGCCGACTTGTTGCACGTGTCGTGCCTCTCGGAGTCATAAAAGGATGAATAAGGCAAGCCCGATTGCCGAACCAAAAAATAGGAAATGAGGGGGGAATCTATGTTTGCACGTGTCACAAGATTTCGTCTTAAACCAGACAAAATAGACACAGGAATCCAACTCTATAGGGAAAGTGTCGTTCCTTTGGCTCAGGCGGAGGAGGGATTTTGCCGGCTTCATCTTTTGGTCAACCGGACCACAGGTGAAGGGGCCTCCATCACTTTTTGGGAAAGCGAGGAACTGGCCCTGGCTAATGAGAAGAACCTCTTTTACCAGAGACAGCTGATCAAATTTTTGAATTTTCTTGAGGACCCCACTTATATCCGGGAGGGATATGAAGTTTTCGTGGACATCTGAGTAACCGCTGTTTTTGAAAAGTCGATTTTTTCTTCAGAGGTCCATTCTCTTGTTTCGAGTGAATGAATACTCCGGCGCTCAGGTCACGACTTTCTCTATACCTTGCTCTCCGTAGTCTTCGAATTCCAGAGCCATCGTGTATTCGCTCTTGAGCATCGCATGATGGCTGTGCTCCACATGGCTCAAGTAGTCGAGGATTCGGTGCTGAGGGTTATCGACCTTCCGGGCCAGGTTTGAATAGAAATCTTCAGCAGCCTTTTCTGCCCTCATAGCCTGGAGCAGGATGTCCACCAGTGAAGAATCCGGAGTGAAATGGATGGAGGGGAGCAGGCCTTGATCCGTCTGTTCGGGAATTTCCATCTTTTCTTCCCGGAAGAGCGATTGGAAAAGTATGAGGAGAGATTCCTTGTGTTTGTTCTCTTCAAAGGCAAGCCATTGGAATTTTTCCTTCAGCAGGGGATTTTTGATGGAATCCGCCAGGCCCGCATAGGTTCTGTTTGCCTCGATTTCGGCGCGACTGGCCATTCCCAGTAGTTCTTTCACCGTGAGTTGAGATAAATCTGCCATTTTTTCTCCTCTGATTTGTTTAATCAAAGACGTTTTTTCAGAAGTCCTTAAAAACGTCTCTCTTCCATTCTAGTGGGAAAGGGAGGAAAATTCAATTCCATTAGTTTTGATGGTTCTTCTTCCATTTTGTGTGGATTCGATACTGAAATGGCCTTGCTCCCTTCAGATTTTAAACGCCGCCACACCACCCATCCAAATAAGACTGCAGGTTTTTTCCCCCCTAAAAGGTGCGGCCGCGGAACTCCGCCTGTTAAATCTGAGCATCTATTAAAGGCTATCGAGAAGATGCCCCTCTTTTTTAATCCCTTCCGTGCTCAAACATTCGCGACCGGCCGGCGATGCCCTGAGTTCCCTTGAGGTCGGCTCGAGAAGGCTAAATCTTCAATGGTCGCTTCATCCATTCCATTTATCTCACCAACACAAAATGGAAGAGAACCGGTGAAGTTTGACATTTTTCCGATGTCTCATTATTTTAAGGGAATCACCATGAGAGTTATACTGGCCGGATACAACGTGGATAGCGAAGTCCTTGAGGAATTGAAAGAGAGTTCTCCTCCCAGGGATGATATCACTCCTGAAATCCTTTCGGCAGCCTACGCGCGGATTTCCAGAGATCCCCGAGCCGCGGACGAATTGCGTTCCGCGGCCAGGAAGGAAGTGGAACGGGCGCGTAAATCGAATCGCAACATCATCTTCAAAATGGGGCACCATTCTGTGGCCGAGCATGCCGTATTCAATTTCGACATCATCGGGGTCAGCCGTCTGGCAATCGAGGAGATCGAGAAATTCAGGCTGTGCTCCTATACCGAGAAGTCACAACGCTACATTAAACTTTCTGATGAAGTCGTGATTCCCGAGGAGATCAAACAGGCGGGGATGCTGGCAGAGTTCTACGATACGGTCCGCGCTCAGAACGATTTGTATAAGAAACTTTACCGCAGACTCGAATCCTACATCTATGAGAAAAACAGGGATTTAGCCGAGGATCCCCGAAAACAATCCCTGTTGAAAGGATGGGCCATCGAGGATGCCCGCTACGTTGTCTGCCTGGCTTCCAAAGGTCAGCTCGGACTGACGATCAATGCCAGAAACCTGGAGCTGCTGATCCGCCGTTTCGCTTCCAAACATCTGGCCGAACTGGACCGGTTCAATCATCTGATTTATGATTCGGTCAAAGAGATCGCTCCCTCCATTCTTCTATTCACCGAAGCCAATGACTTCGATGAGTACACTTATCCTGAACTCAGAGCACAAGCAGAGGCTTTGATGGCCGGATTGAGCACGGACAGGGGAGCCGCGGTTCAGCTTGTCGATTTTACGGAAGACGCGGATACCAGGCTGATCGCGGCGCTGCTGCACACATCGTCGCTTTCCCCCTATCAAGAGTGTCGGCAGAAAGCCGAAAAGATGCCCTTTGAGGTCCGCGAA
>CBFDBS010000106.1:0-8204 GCA_965603105.1 uncultured bacterium | reverse complement strand
GAAGTGTCTGGCGGACTTTGAAAGCATATTTCACATTCCTTATCAGAAAATCTGAAGAAAGGGATTTCAGATCGCTTTCCGGCATATTGGAAATGAGAAAGGCAAGCGCTCCTCGTTGGTCGGATTCAAGAGCGAGAACGGCCTCGATCAACTGTCCAGAGTTTTCTCCGGCGGCTTCCAATGCATCGATCATGGCCAGACGGTATTTGGCGGGTATCAGCGATGTCACTTCATCCGCCTGCTTTTTCGCCTCATCGATGAGTTCATCGCGGTTTTTTATGAAGGGCAGATTTTCCCTATTCAATTCATCTCCTGTTTTTGTTTTTCCTTTTATCGGCGTCTTCTGTTTTTCCTGAAGGAGCTTCCCCGCTTTTATGTAATCATCCTTTCTTGTGAAAAAATCTGCAGCAAAGAATTTTAGCGCCAGGTTCCTGGATATTTTAGCCTCTTGAATTATTCCGCCCCGGACCTGGGCATGATGCCATGCTTTTTCCGCTCTGAAATATCTATAAATTGGCGGGACAACCACAATGGAAACAAAAAGGGAGATAGACAAGAATCCAATCAGAATTAGCCGCTTCCCTATGCGAAATAACATTCCCTTTTTCATCCGCTTGCCAGGGCTATTAGCCTTCCTTTCACTGTTCTCTAGGGGATAGAATTTTGATTTTGCGCTTGTCGCTATTACGTCTCAACGTTCGGCCATTCCAACTCTTTGTAATCCTGAAGGATACATATCACATTCAAAACAACAAAATCAATTGTCGCGACATATAGAAAATGCGTCATCTCAGCAGCTCGATCAGCATCAGCATCAAAACCCAACGTCAACATTTTCTCTTTGGTGACACCCCCCTGGCATCGATACGGGGCACCTTTAGGAAAGCAGTTTTCTCCTGTCGAGACTACAGAATTGGAGACGACAGGATTGGCCTGTTACGCCCCTATAGGTCGCCAGTTCAAGTCTCGTCGGCCCCGCCAGTTTTCCTCCCAATAAAAAATATTTTATTTTTCTGTCAAAAAAGATAAGATAAAAACCAACAATCCGGCCACAATGAGATTGAACTTATATTCTCGAACAAAAATCGATAAAAATTTGCCTATGGAGACGAAAGTCTATAGAGAAATATCTCATAATGATAAATCAAAGGAGGGCTAAAAAATGAGAAATCGGCTTTCAAATCTTTGGAGAGTGATTCCTGCCTTGACAGCGGTCCTGTTGTTGAGCGGAATAGTTCCGTCCGTTTGGGGAGCCCAAAAGGTGCCCATCACTTTCGACGATTATCACGGCTACACCGGGACGGTCAGGTACATCCAAGCCGTGGCCCAGGCCTACCCGAACATCACGAAACTGATGGAGATCGGGAAAAGCACCCTGGACCGTTCCATATATGTCCTGATCATTTCCAACATGAAAACCGGAGAGACAATCGACACCTACATCCCGCTGCGGAACAGCCGAAAAGAAAACATCCAAAACGTGACACCGATGTTGCCTTATCAGGGGAAGCCCGGAAACTTCATCTGCGGCGCCACCCACGGCAACGAGTACACCGGCACAGAGGTCTGCCTGTATATCATCGACAAGCTCGTCTCCGGTTACGGCCAGGACGAGGAGATCACCCAGCGCATCGACGGACAGACCTTCTACATCTGCCCCATCGTCAATCCCGACGGAGTGTACAACAGCGTGGAAAAGGGGATCCCGCAGAGACAGAACAGCATGATGAAGGACGATGACGATGACGGAAAGATCAACGAGGATGGACCCGACGACCTCAATGGAGACGGCCTGATTATGCAGTTCCGCTACAAAGATCCGCAAGGCCGTTATGTGATCGATGACGAAGATCCTCGCCTCATGGTCCGGCTGGGCCGGAACACGGATGAGGCTTCGGACAAGGAGAGGTACTCCGTCATCCTCGAAGACAAAGACAACGACGGCGACGGCGAAAGAGGAGAGGACTCCGAAAGGGGCATCGATGTCAACCGGAATTACCCTGAGGGATGGTTCACAGACGACATCCTCCCTGGCGGTCAGGGGATTTATCCCACCTCGAGTCCCGAGGCCCAAGCTATGGTCGAGTTCCTGGTCAACCACCGAAACGTCCTGATCGCCCAGTTTTACCACACATCCGGGGGATTCACCTACGCCCCGCCCGGAACGGGCCCGCACACCAATGTCCCACCCAAGGATAGGGCGATTTACGATTTTGTCATGGGCAAGAAATACCTCGAAGTCAACGGGATGGAGGTCCCGGAAGCCTGGAAGAATCCTCAGGACCTGCCCCGGATCAAGGAAGAGCTGGCCGAGACGTCAGAGAATAAATACGCTATCGCCCGGGGCTATGAGTGGCCCGAGGGCTGGAGAGCCAGCTACAACGATATCCAGGACAGGATCTACGGCTACGGCCTGCAGATGGACTGGATGTACTCGCAGTACGGCGCCTATGCCCTGACCACAGAACTCTGGAATCCGGAAAACGACATCGAGGGCTTTCCCAAATTTGAAGAGGAGACTTCCCGGACAGACCGGGAGAGAGCCCTCCTTAAGTACCAGGATGAAAAATACGGCGGGAAGCTGTTCAAATCCTGGACCAAATTCACCCATCCCGAACTGGGCGAAGGGGAGATCGGCGGCTGGCTTCCCCAGTTCAGCCGCAACAACGCCCTGCCCGGGGAGCCTCTTCTCGGAATCTGTGACCGCCACTGGCGGTATGAATTCTGGAGGTCCGGACTTCAGCCCGAGGTCGTGATCACTGAGGCCAAGGCCAAGGTTCTGTCTACGTCCAAGGCCGTCGACGGGGCTTCCGTTTCTCAGAGCGGAGACCAGGTGACCGTAAACAAAGGGCGCGCTGGCGAAAACATCAAGATCGTCGAAGTGACGGCCGTCATCGAGAACAAAGGTCAGCTGGCTACCCATGTGGCCGGCGGCGCTGACCTGCCGGGAAACAGGGATGATGTCGTCTGGCTTGTCGGGGACCGCGATAAGATCACCTTTCTCCAGGGTACGGCCTTCCAAAGGCTGGGAATGCTGGAGGGGACGATGAGTATACCGGGTTTCACAGCCAGGGGAGGTCCCGGAGCCGGGGCTCAGGGCCAGGGACAGATGCGTGGCCGTGGTCTCCAGCCGACAGCAGTGACATCGGGCGGTACAAAGAGAACTGTGACCTGGATCGTTGCCGTCGAAGGGAACACGCCGCTTAAAGTTGTGGTCACATCTCAGAAAGGCGGCACCAAGGTCCAAGACCTTGTGATCCAACAGGACGGAGGTGTGTGATGACCAAACAAAAAAGAATCAGACAGTTTTCGGTATTACTATTGACCTTGTTATTGACGGTATCGCTTGTTGTCCCAGCCATGGCGCAGAAAAAGCTTCAGAAGAGCCCCGGCGGTTATCACGGTGAGATGGATTTTCCAATGAACTGGAAACGCTACTACTCCTATGACGAGTGGACAGGAATCATGCATGACATCCAGAAAAAATATCCCCATCTGGCGGACATCCAAAGCATCGGGAAAAGCCGTATGGGCCGGGACCAGTATCTGATCACCATAACGGCCAAGGACACCGAAAAGTTTATCGAAAAGCCTGCCATGTGGGTGGATGGGGCGATCCACGGCAATGAGGTCAACGGGATCATGTGTTCGCTGTACGTGATGTGGTACCTGCTGACGCGCTACGATTATGATCCCTATGTCTTCGAAATCGTTAACGACTGCACATTCTACATCCTGCCCGGGCTCAACGTGGACGCCAACGATTCATTTGTCAGATACCCCAACACGCCCAACAATCCTCGCGAACCCTACAGGCCAGAAGACAACGACGGTGACGGCCTCTACGACGAGGACCAGACTGAGGATGTCGATGGCGACGGCGAGCTGTCAACCATGTATATTGTGGATCCAAATGGTGACCTCAAACTCTCTCCCGATAAACGACAATTCATTCCGGTCGATGATCCCAGAGAAGAGGTCCAAAGATTCCGTCGGATCGGCTCGGAAGGTTTCGATAATGACGGTGACGGACAAATCAACGAGGACGACATCGGCGGCCCGGATCCCAACCGTAATTTCCCTTATGGTTGGAATCTTGGGGCTGGAAATCCCTATCCCATGTCCGAACCTGAATGCCGAAATGTCTTCGAATTCCAGCTGGACCATCCCAATATCTTTGCCAGCTTCCACTATCACAACACGGGACGGCTGATCATGTTCCAGGCTCCCCCGTCTGTCACTACTAGCCAGGCACAGGGCCAGCAGCAGGAATATGGTGGCCGATCCAGTCGGATGACGCCTGAAGAAATGCTTGCGCAGATGCGCCAGACCAACAAGTATGCCCAGCTCTTCGATCGCCAGGTCGCTCCCAATTTCCAGCACGATATGGACACCCAGACGGCCATCGTGACCATGGGGGCCAGGATCCTGAAAAACTACACGCCGACCATCGGGGGATTGAGCGGCCAGGCCCATGCCGCCACCTACTATATGCTTGGAGCCTACAGTTATCTGATCGAACTTTGGGGCTCTCCGGCTTTCGATGCCGATGTGAACGACGACGGACGGGTATCTGCTGATGAACGTATGGATTGGATCGACATCGAGCTGACGGGAGACGGATGGATTTTACCCCATACTTTTGATCACCCGGATCTGGGCGAAATCTGGATCGGGGGTTCGCAGAAAAAACATATACAGCGGACTCCTCCAGCCCGATACATCGAACAGGAGGCGTTCAAGAATGCCCAGTTCGTCCTCTACTGCGCCAGCCAGTTTCCCAAAGTCGAGATCGACGAAGTGACGGTGACCCCGGCGGCCCAGGACCTGTTCTGGATCCAGGCAGCGGTCAAAAACGACCGGCTATACCCCACCTCCTCGGACATGTCCATCAAACTTGAACGGGCCGTACAGGATAAGATAACGATCAACTCATCCAACAATGTTAGCCTGGTCGAACTCCCGCAAGGAAAAGCCATCGTGGATTCTCTCAATCCCGAGGAACAATTCGATGTGGTGACCGGAGACGGAGCGGAGTTCAGGCTCAAGGGCAAGGAAACCCTTCACTTCTGCTGCCTGGTCAAGATGAACGGTTCCAGCGGCTGGGTTGAAGTCCAGGTTGTATCCAAGAACGGAGGAACGGCGAAAAAACGAGTCAATATCAAAGTCGGCAACTGAAGAGAGGCCGGGACAAGATAAGGATTTTTGAGATCTCTATCTCTATATAACGATATGTAACAAGTCGTGCGTAAGATTGCCTCCCGAAAATCCGGAGGTCGTGAGTTCAAGTCTCGTCGGCCCCGCCCGATAAACCTCTTTATTTCTGCAATCCTGCCAGCATCTCCTTCGCATTTTCAACTTCAGGGATGTTTGGTTCGGAGTTTTTTTACAGAGAGAGCCTCATCTGAACCCATCGACATGTTTTTTTGTTGAACCGAACCGCTCTTTTCAATATGATACATAAACTTCAGGGTTTAAGCATTGTTCTCTTAAATCGAAAAAATGAAGGAGGCTGCGGTGGAAATCAGCTTGGTTCATCACAAGGAGGAGGGGGACTCTGTCGTTTTCAACATTCAAAAACTTCCAGTGATTCTGGGAAGGGATAAAGAAAACGAAATCACCTTGAGTGACAAATCCGTTTCCAGAAAGCATGCACAGATCTTCCAAAAACGAAACAAACTGTTCATAAAAGATCTTGGTTCTATAAACGGCACTTTTGTCAATGGGGAAAAGGTCAAGTCTTCCGGATTTTCTTTCGGTGACACCTTACAAATCGGATTTTATAAACTCGAAGTCAATATGAGCGATCAGGTTACCGAAAGCTCTCAAGATGAGTGGGATCTGTCCACTCATATGATAAATCCTGAAGAACTCGAGGTTGAAGCGGAAAGAGAAGGACGGGGCATGTTGGAGGCATCGACCAGTTCGGTGATCGGATTCTTCCAGAAGGCGGGCAAGATTCTGGAAAACGCCTTCGAGTTGGATGATATTGTGAGCGGCATTCTGGACTTGACATTCCAGATCATACCCGCCACAAGGGGATTTGTGCTCCTTATCGATCCGGAGACAGGGGAGATGGTGGAGAGAGCTCAGAAGTTCAGGGGAAGTGATAAGCTTCAAGTGAAGGGCGGCTCGAATTTGAGTACTACTATACTCGATCATGCGATCAAACAGGGCCGAGCCGTTCTGACTGTCGATGCAGGTAGTGATGAGCGGTTTGACGCTGCCGAGAGTGTTCTGAAACAAAATATTAGAGGAGCTATCTGTGTGCCGCTGAAGGGGCGGACTGATATACTGGGAGCGATTTATGTGCACTCCGGACTGTCCTCACACAAATTCACAGTCAACGATTTGAAGCTCATGACGGCTGTTGGGGCTGAAATGGGAGTCGCTATCGAGAACTTCAGGCTGTATGAAGAAAATATCAGAGCGGAAAAACTGGCTGCAGTGGGTCAAGCCGTTGCGGGCCTTGGCCACTGCATCAAAAATATTTTGAATGGGATGGAGGGAGGATCCTTTATTCTCCAGAAAGGTCTGGATAAGGGGAATGAGGACTCCACGCGAGAGGGATGGGACATTCTCCGGAGGAACAGTTCCAGACTCAAGGATCTTATGCTCGACATGTTGGCTTATTCCAAGCCGAGAGATCCTGTGTATGAAGACATCGACGGCAATAGCATTCCCCGGGAAGTGGTCGACCTGCTGGGCCAGAAAGCGGCAGATAAAGGGATTGATCTTCAATTTATTCCGGACGAAAACATCGGAGAGGTCAGACTCGATGGAAAAGCGATGTACAGAGGAATGCTGAATCTGGTCACAAACGCCATCGATGCCAGCCCCCCAGAAGGTGGAAAGGTGGAAGTCAAGACGCATCTTCTTCCCGACGGCGAGAAGTTCCAGATCACTATTAAGGACAACGGCTGCGGTATCAGTGAAGAAAACCTCTCAAAAATGGGGAAAGTTTTCTTCAGTACAAAAGGTTCGGAAGGCACGGGCCTCGGATTATCGGTGACCTATAAACTGATCGCAGAGCATAAAGGTACAATTGAGGTGGATTCAGAGCTCGAAGCCGGCACTACATTCAAGGTTACGCTTCCCGTAAAAGGGCCTTTTTCAGGCTAATCTTGAAACTGGAATTTTTCTTCTGTATAATGAAGCGCGACAACATTATACAAGGGGTCATTTGAAGACTGAAAGGAAGGTGAATTTTATGCCCCCAACAAAGAAAGTACTCATAATTGATGATGAGCCCGATGCGAGAGCTTTTTTGAAAGCTATACTCGAGGACGATGGCTATGAAACAATGACGGCTTCCGACGGTGATGAAGGATTGAGAGCTGCACGGGGAACTCCTCCGGACTTAATCACGCTGGATCTAATGATGCCGAATAAAAGTGGGGTCAAATTCTTTAATGAAATAAAGAGTGACCAACAATTGAAGGAAGTCCCGATTGTCGTTGTATCCGGTGCCAGACAGGAAACCGGTGTGGATATGAAAAGTTACCTGGAGAATAGACCTTTCCAAGACAGAAAAAAAGTCGTTGCTGAAGGTGAAATCGACAGCACTCCCAACGCATTTTTAGAGAAACCGGTCAATCCTCCGGAGCTGTTAGCGGCGGTTAAAAAATTGATCTGAGTTCGAATAGAAGAAAAGCGCCAGATATAGGCCTTCCGGTCGCGAGTTCAAGTCTCGTCTGCCCCGATCCCTGGGTGAATTATTTTGTTTTCGGCTTCTCAGATGGCCCCCCCCGATTTTTTTGAGAGGCAATCCCTCTGCATTCCACTCAATAATCCCCTTGGCCAAATGGTAAATGTGCGCGAATTCTAGTCTTCGCATAATACTAATCGCCCGAGAGCTGCGGTTGCCGCTCCGGAAAACAGGAGGGGATGCCCCAGGTGTTATCCCTCTTTTCCTCCTCGGGCTTCAGGAGGAGCGAAGCTCAGCAGTTGACTAATTAGATAGTAATAATATTGATTTTGACGGCTGAGTCCGCTATCCTAGACACTCTCGTTCCATAAAATATTTTAGGAGACAAAGGGCATGAAAAAGTATTTAGCACGAAGGGGAATATCCATATTGATCTTGAGCTCTATCTGTCTGGCGACCGATTGGCCTCAGTATCTGGGTCCGAACAGAAATGCCGTTTCCTCGGAAACGGGGATAAAACGCAGCTGGCCTGCCGCTGGTCCGGAAGTGCTGTGGA
>CBFDBS010000105.1:0-8263 GCA_965603105.1 uncultured bacterium | reverse complement strand
AAAAAGAAAGAAAGGCTGAAGAAAAATGGGCGAAAGACGAGAATCCAAGCGGTATCTGGAAAAAACAAGAGCGGTCATCAACTATTACACTCGGGCGGGATCTCTGTACCAAAGCGATTATTTTGCCAGCACCCATGACCTTTCCATGGGGGGAGCCAGACTTGTGACCCATCAGCATTTTGCCGTCGATACCGATCTCATCGTCTCTCTCGATCTGTCTAGCGTGGATAGAATGGCTCAGCTGTGGGGCAAAGTGAAGTGGGTGGAAAAAAGACAGAGTATGGGCCTATATGATTTAGGTCTCGAGTTTGTTCTCTCATCCGATCCGGTTGAAGACATCGCCAAGCGCTTCAAAAGAGGATAAGTCCCTCTTCTTGAAAATCCCCGGACATTTCCTTAGAATAGAGGACTTCTTATTTTTGGTGTGAGAGCTAATTCAGGAATGGAAAAGGAAATCGAGATTGCCTCTATGTATAAGGTCGGATACCACCGAGATCGTATTTTATCCTACTTAAACAAGAAAGAGATCTTCCCCGTAACTTTGGAGCTTGATCTGACGAGCCGATGCACGCGGGTCTGCCCGGACTGTCCTAGCGTAAGGGCTTCCAACCACTACGATCTCTCGGAGACATTCATCCACAAGCTGTTCACCCTCCTTGATGGCCGGACAGGAGGGCTGCTTTTAACGGGAGGAGAACCGACCGCATCGCCTCTTTTTCCAGAGGCGCTCAAGTGGGCTAGACAGTATGGATTTGTCGACATCGCTGTAGTCACTAACGGCAGTAGTCTGGACTCTCCTCCAGTTTGGGAATCTCTGCTGAAGTATGCTTCTACTATCCGCCTTTCCATGTATGACTGGGAAAAAAACACCTGCGGCTCATTCGAGTCGTCCCTCCGGCGCCTGGAGTTTCTCAGGAATAAGATCGATGGAAACGGAAGCCGGCTCCAGATCGGTGTGAGCGCTCTTACTTCAGACAAACGGTCGGAGAAGCTTCTGCAACTGGCGGAGAATGTCCGCTCAGCCGGGGCGGACTGGATCTATTTTCACCCTCTCTGTACAAACTGGGGAGTGGGCAGACCTACTCCTGAAGCTCAAGCCGGTGTCGTGGACAGAATAAAGGAAATCCAAACCTGGCCGGAATTCAAAGAACGGATCTTTCTTTCTTTGGAACGCTATGAGAATTTCCCTCTGGAGTTCAATCATTACCATGCGGCGCATTTTCTTCTTGTGGTTGGAGCAGACGGCCGGAACTATCTCGGTCCCGAGGTCAAATACCAGCCGGATTATATGGTTTCGGATTTGAACAGTTCCGGAAATGGAAGTTTCTTATGGGAGCGATCGCGGCTGGAGAAAATCGATTCCTTCCAGAGCCGGACCTATCCTGCCATCAAAAGCAGACACCGCGGAGTCCTGTACAACCATCTGATCGAGTGTCTTCAAAACGGGAATAAGCCAACTTGTGATGGACTTGACCTTGTGTCACAGAAAAAATTTTATTTTCCGTATATCCTGTGATTGATCTTCTGCACGGAGTTTTTTTATCAGGTTTGATCCGCGGTCTTGCTCTTCTTCAATTCAAGCCCGATCTCTTCCGCCAGCGCCGCCTCATCAACTGATTGACGGGCCAGCGGTGAAGCCCGTAAAGATTGAAGGAAGACATGATCATTTTTCTGAACAGCTCACGAATAAGCCTTTCTTTTTTGGAGAGTCCTTTACCCATAATAGAGACGTTTGAAGCGATGTCCTGGAGAAGGTCAAGGCGTAAAGTCTCAGGATCATTAGATATGGCTTCTGTGTACTTCTCCTGAGGATATTGAGACTTGAGCCTGTACATCCCCCAGGTGGACGCGGTGAACTTCAGAACACTGAGTGTGTTGGTGAAGCAGATTTTTGCCTTGGTCCTCCAGATATTTTGGAGGAACAGCATGTCGTTCGCCCAGATCTTTTTTGAAGGCCATCCCCCTATTCTGTCAGCCAGCTCGATACGGTGGAGCCAGTTACTGGGAGAGACCGTCCAATTTGGATTTCTGGACTTTTCAGGCAGGCTGAAAACGTCCGCAACGCCTCCCGGTTTCACAAGAGCCCCCAAAGAGCAAACAAATTCAGCGTCTGTTGTTTCCAGATGCCGGACGAGATGGCTCAAATGCCAGGGGAACCAGAGGTCATCATGCCCCAGATAGGCGATGTATCGGCCCCGGGCTCGCTGAACGGCTTCATTCCTCGGAATGCTTGGAGAGCCTGTATTTATAGGAAGATTCATCCATTTGAGCCTTCTGTCCCCGAAGGAAACAACCACGGATTCGCTGTCATCCGTGCAGCCGTCCCCGACAATCCATGCTTCAAAGTCTGGATAATCTTGAAGGAGGACTGTTTGGAGTGTAAATTTGAGAACCTCAGACCTGTTGAAAGTTGGGACGATTATGGTAACGGATGGGATTTTCTCAGCCAATTCAAATTCCTGTCTGTTTAGGATAGTAATCGTCGATGAATGTATCGTAGAGCCGATAATGATCCCTCAACTCCTTCAAGCCGAGCATGTGACAGAAATTCACACAGTCATCGTGAGGGCAAGGATAAGGTTCCTGCCTCAACTTCACTTTTCCGGTGACCAAATCTCTGACGTGTCCGATTTTGCTTATGCTGCACCGTCTGATTGAGCCGTCCATAAAGATATTGATCATATCGACTCCCGCGTAACAAACAAGGCCTTTGGGGGACTTGCCTATCATATAGTCGTATTCGATCGATGAGTAATAGTATCTTTCAGATTTTGATTTCTAAAACTCATATCCGAAACCGATCCCGGCTTCAATTCCGCCAACATTTATCTTGAAGTCGGCCGGCTGCATTCCGCAGTAGGAAATGCCCACAAAAAGATCGGCAAAAAAACCGGCCAGAATTTTTTTGTAAATCCCCACTTTTGCTTCAACTCCGAATCCTGAGTCTTTGACCTCACCCAGTACGTTCGACTCTTTATACGACATGAGTCGAGCGCCCAGCCCGGCATAGAAACTCACGGGAGATGTGAAGAATGTATAATTAGCCCCCAGTACAAAGGAAACCAGGGAGAGTTGTGTTTCTTCCTGGGTGAAGGTCAGCTCGCCTTTCCGGGAAAAAGAACTGACACCGAACCATATCCCTAAATTCCTCCAGACATTTACGGTCAGATCCCCCCCGTAGGTCAAACCCCCGCCATAAATATCCAAAAAAGCCTCTTCGAACGCTGGATAGAAGTAGCCGAGGTTGGCTTCAAGAGTTCCCTTTTTGGCTAGGGTGAGAGAGGAGAGGATCAGCACCGCTATAACAACTACAATGGCTTTTTTCATTTTCGGTCCTCCAATTCTTATTCTATCGGCGGCGTGGAATATGTCAATTGCCGTCCGTTGTTTCCACAATCTCATAAAACAGTCTGGGGACTTGAGGCTCTAGAAATGGCAATCTATGAATTTGAATCTGTAGAAAAAGAAATGCAGGTGGCTCTTATGATTTGAATAATCCAAGCCTTTTGATCAATTCTGGAGTTGACAGAATTTATTGAGGCAGTTTTTAGATTCAGTCGATATGTCCACAAACTCGATGCCCACTTCGTATTTGAAGTCTGCATTGGTGCTTGTGATCCAACGCACTTCGCCCCTTGTACTGACGATGCCAAAGGAGTCTTCCAAAAAGATTTCCATGTTGATCGCCTGTTTGACCGGCAAAAAATATTCGGAGGGGATTTTGATGCCGCCCTGTGAAATGTCTTCGCAGAGGGAATAACAGAACGATTTGCCGCAGGGCTTGTCTTCAATATCGGGGAGTTTAAGACGGACTTTCTTGCGCACAGCTATTCTATTGTGTCGTCGCCGCTCTTCCAAATTAAAGCTTCCTTCTTGGCTTCTATATCTTAATATAAAAGAATGGTATATAAAGTCAATAGCATATTGGAATAAATTTTTTTGATGGATGGGGAGTCCCTCCGGAAAGTCGCCCATTCAAAAAGGTCCTCATCACAGTTTTGGGAATACGACCTCCATTTAATAGTTGTTGACAAGGGGATCTATATATCGTACCTTTGTAAAAGGAAGTCCCCATATATTGTGGAAATACGCGTAGCATCTGGTGAGTTAGAGACTTGAAGAAAGTCGATGAGAAATTTAGAAAAGGAGGGCCTTGAAGAGAATCTTCTGGATCCTCGTTGCTACCTTGGATGGGCCCTCCTTATTTATGCCTCATTCCGTCCTGCTTATATTGTCACAACAGAACTGCCGAGTCAACTCACGGGTTGAATTGATGCCGGTTTTTCCTCTATAATAATAATCTAAGGTATGGGGGCGAACAGGATTCGACGGAGGTAATGATACAGAGGTTGCATGTCGAGGGCCCACCCACCTCGCTAAAAAGGTGGACCAAAGTAAGTGCAGAACCAATGCCACTTGCTGCCTAATTTTTAGGCACGCCGTCTCTCTTGTGAGTTCCTGCGGCACTTGAGAGGCGCCGACAAGCAGGATAGCAAACCGGGTTCGTCCTGAGCCTGGGGAGCGAAACATCATCAGGACTAGTTTTGCGGTGTCTTTCTTCTTCAGAAGCCGTGAGATGAGATGAAGGAAGAAGATAAACATGTAGAGGCCTCTCGTTGAATATCTTCGGACGCGGGTTCGATTCCCGCCGCCTCCAAATTCGCAGGATAGTGATGAGACAAAATTGATCCAAAAGAACAAAAAGAACATTCTGTGGCTGTCGGTTTTTTTGATTTCCCTCTGTAGTTTGCTGGGGTATTCCCAAAGCCAAAATGTCAAAACTGTAGTTATTGACCCGGGACACGGAGGAATCGAGACCGGCGCCCTGGGCAAGTTCGGGACGAAGGAAAAGGATGTAACGCTGGAGATAAGTCTCAAGCTGAAAACAATCATTGAGAGGAACCTGGCATACCGGGTGGTCATGACAAGAGACTCGGATGTCGACAGATCCCTGGAGGACAGGGCGGCGTTGGCCAATAATAATAAAGCCTATCTCTTTATCTCCATTCATGCCAACGGTTCACCTAGGAAAAACGCACGCGGATCAGAAACCTTTTTCCTCAGCCTCAATGCTACCGACGAGGAAGCCCGGCGCCTTGCCTATTTAGAAAACAACGAACCTTATTTGGAAAGTCAGATCGCCAGCGATGAGGAAGACGACATCAAGATGATCCTCTGGAACATGGCCCAGGCGGCCTATCTTAAGCAGAGCAGTCAATTGGCTGAAGCCATTCAGGCCCAACTCAATTCCTTGTTGAAAACGAGGGACAGAGGCATTAAACAGGCTCCCTTTAAAGTTTTAACCGGAGTAGCATGCCCAGCGGTGCTCGTGGAAGTGGCTTTTATTTCCAATCCCGAGGAGGAAGAAAGCCTGAAGAACGAACAGTTCCAGAACAATGTGGCTATCGCTATCTTCAACGGCTTGAAGAATTATATCCAGCAGTTCCCCGACAAGAATGAATAACCATGCAGAAGAGAGAATACATTGTTCTGGGGGCCATGTTTTCCCTGCTTGTTTTTCTTGTTGTGCTCTTCTTCCAGAGCGGAGTTGAAAAAAGAAAAAAGCCCGCCCCGCTGCTTCCAGCTGCTATTCAGGATAGTGAAGGTGTTGAGCAACCTGAATTAAAAACGGTCAAGCTTTTTTTCCTTTCTGAGCAAGATGATCTGCTTCACGGCGAGGACCGGGAGATCTTTCCCGATCCTTCCCTGGTCTTTGAGATGAAGCAGACTATCGAAGAACTCTTGAAGGGATCCAATGGCGGTTTGGTCTCTCCTTTCCCGCCGGAAACAAAGCTGCGGGAGATATTTTTTTCAGAGGATGGTATCGCCTATGTCGATTTTTCCCGTGAAGTCCAGGATCAACACATTTCGGGAGTCTCCGCCGAAGTAGAGACCGTCTATTCGGTCGTCAACTCCCTTGCCTACAATTTTCAGGAAGTGAAAAGGGTTTTTTTCCTGGTTGATGGGAACGGAAAGGACACCCTTAAAGGCCACGTCGATATCAGCCGTCCCCTTTTACCCATGTATGATTTAATCTTCCAATGAGGCGTTAAGCCGGTCAAGAAGGTATTCCCGTGAAAAAAAGAGCGAAGGTTGTGATTGTGGGCTTTCCCAACGTGGGGAAATCGACACTCTTCAACCGCCTTTTGAATAAAAAGAAATCGTTGGTCCACTCCCTGCCCGGGATGACCAGGGATAAGGTTTCCGGCACCTGTCAAATTGGGGAGAGCCGTTTTGAGCTGGTCGATACCGGAGGATTTTTTGAGGCCAAGGAAGACCTCATCTCTTTCCTGGTCAGGGAAAAAGCTTGGGAGGCTGCCAGTGATGCGGATTTGATCCTTTTTTTGTTGGACGGGAAAAGAGAGATGCTTCCCGCAGAGGAGGAACTCTATTTTTCTTTCAAAAAACTGAATCGGCCTGTACTTGTTGTGGTCAATAAAATTGACACGCTGGCTGAGGAAGACAAGGTGGGGGATTTCTTCCGCCTCGGGCAGGAGAAACTTTACGCTCTTTCGGCTGAGCACAAGAGAAATTTGGAGGAATTGGAGGAGGCGATTGAAGAGATCCTGCCGTCTACAGAAGAGGCCGACGAAGAGGAAGGGACGCTCCAGATCGCCATTGTCGGCCGCATCAATGTGGGCAAGTCTTCGCTTGTCAACAGATTGTGCGGGGAGGAAAAACTCATTGTCAGTGTGATACCTGGAACCACACGCGACAGCATCGATACGGTTATACGGAGAAACAAGAAAGCCTACACCCTTGTGGACACGGCCGGGATCCGTAAGCTGAGCCGGACGAGAGACAATAGGGAAAAGGCCAGCGTGATCAAAGCCAAAAAAGATATCGTCCGGGCCGATGTTATCTGTCTGGTTTTGGACGCTCAGGAGTTTCCGACCCGGCAGGATACGGCCATCGCCCACCTGGCGCGTGATTCCGGGAAGCCCCTGCTGCTGGTTTTGAACAAATGGGATCTGATCGAGAAGGACACGATGTCTACCGAAGCTTTCAAGAGAAGGCTTTCAGAGAGGTTGAATTTTGTCTCATACGCTCCGCTGATATTCGTCTCTGCGCTTTCGGGGCAAAGAACGGTGAAGATTCTTGATCTGGCCGAAGAAGTTTATGCCAGCGGCTCGAAGGAAATTGCCACTTCTAGGTTGAATGAGTTTTTGGCCTGGGTCCACGCCGACCATCCTCCCATATCGGACAAGAAGAGGAAGATGAAGATCAAATACATGGTGCAGAAAGGAACGTTGCCTCCGACATTTCTGCTTTTCACTCACTCCCGATCTTCGCTTTCGCCTTTGTATGAGAAGCAATTTGTCAATCTTCTCCGCGGTCGTTTCGGGCTGAACGGTACCCCCATCCGCCTCCTGCTTAGGCGGAATTGAACAATCTAAAACAAAAAGTTTCCTTTAAAATCCTACCCACTCAGGATGATGATGAAACGCTTTTTCTTAATACCGCCCCGCCTTTTAAGCTTTCCCCTTTGAAACAAATATCGATTATTTCTAAGTCCACCTCATTGACTTCAGATCGGATGTTTTCTTCAGAAAAAAAGGCATGAATAAATTGCTCGTTGTTCCAGAGCATATCGCCCTTTTCGTAGCTTAAATTCCCAAGTGTCAGGATAGAAAAGAGCTTCCTGGTTAATCTTACAGGAGCAGGATATTCAGGTGGTTTTTTCCACATGAACTCACAGACAAAATATCCTCCGGGAGCCAGACTGTCTTGAATTTTCCGCAGCAAATTGATTCTTCCCGATTTTGAATTTCCGCACGTCAACGACACTTCAATCTCTCGATTACAGGAAAGGAAATCAAGTACAGAAATTTCTTGTCATAAGGAATTTTTGGGAAGACTTCTTCCCCCTGTGTTTAAGATTTCTCAAGAAATAAGAATGATTCTGAAAAGATGGAAGAACCTCAAGAGCCTCCCTTTGGGGGCTGTGGATGGCAGGCTCCGCAACCGCCACCTGTATCATCTCTGTCACACTTGTTGTTTTTATGATCGGCTCCGGATCCTCCGTGAACGGATTTACAAGGATCTCCCAGGTGCTCTTCGGGCCGTCCCCTGTATAAGACGATCAGTTCGGGCTTTCTCCACATAGTTTTCATCCAAATTCTCCTTAGTCCTTAATTATTTTAAAAATTTCATATATACAGACTAATTTAAGCGACAGGGTGCGGGAGCTCAGACTGGATACCATGACGATCGGGTGATGGCAATGTGTCTTGCTTACTGGAATTTGAAACCTGTAGCGCAT
>CBFDBS010000104.1:0-8294 GCA_965603105.1 uncultured bacterium | reverse complement strand
TTTTGGTTTTTTCTTCTACCGTTTCATCGGCTGTAAATCCGGGGCCTGTGTCATCACGGGCAATCCCTATATCTCCACCATCTACTGGGCCCTGCTCGGAGGCCTTGTCGCCAACATCCTCTGATCCCGAATTGGGTCAGTCTTTCGAAACTTGTACGCTTTGAATTCCTGTTTGACCTCTTTGGGAGTCCGGATTCCCGATTTGTTTCCCCGGGCCGTTTCAAAAGAAGAAAAAATGAATATAATTAAACGGAGAGGTTAAGAAATCCGTAATGGTCTCGCTCAGGGAAAGGTTGTGTGTCATCCTCGCCCGTCCGGCTAAGCCGGAAAACATCGGTCTGGCTGCCCGGGCCATGAAGAATACGGGCTTCGAGAGCCTCAGGATAGTGGGCCTGGACAGACTGGACCGGAAGTCTTTCATCACGGCCGTCCATGCCGAAGAGATTTTAAAAAAATCATCGTTTTACCCTGACCTCAAAGAGGCCGGTTCCGATTTGAACGTTATCCTCGCCTCAACTTCCAAAAAGAGGAAAAATTTCCCTCTCTTCAGCCTCAAGGCTGCGGTCGACAGAATCTTTCAATTTCCCCCTAGCGCGCGGATCGGCCTTCTTTTCGGAAACGAAATCACCGGCTTGACATCGGAGGAGCTGGAACGTGCCAATTTCCGGTTCACCATCCCGCAGGCCGGCGATCAGCCGTCCTACAATCTTGCCTCGGCTGTGCTCATCACTCTTTTGTCCATCTTCACCCAGAACCGTGTAGACACCGGTTTTGCCTTTGAACAGCCGCTGCCGTGGAAAGAGCAGGAGGAGAGCATCCGGATGATTCTCCGGAAACTGGAGAACAAAAAGTTCATCCATGAAACAAACAAAAGACATGTGACCGAAATGGTCTTCAGTCTTTTCGGCAGGACAGCCCTTACGGAAAAGGATAGAAACCTTCTCCTCGCTCTTTTTGCCAAGGGCCCGGACAGCCTGGAGTGAATTCCCTCACCTGTGGCTTTGACATCCGGATCGGAATGATTTAAAAAAGAAAAACACAAAGAATTGAAAAGGAGTTTTGGAATGGGAGATGAAATGAGAGTGATTTTCCCGGGCGGGAAAAAAATAGACGCCGAATACAAAGGTTTTGTCATTCGAACCGATCAGCCCGTTCATCAGGGTGGAGAAGGAACGGCTCCGGCTCCCTTTGATCTGTTTTTAGCCTCTATCGCCACCTGTGCTGGTATTTATGTGCTGTCGTTCTGTCAGAAACGGGGGATCTCTGTGGATGAAGCTGCTCTCACCATGCGCAAAGAGATCGATCCCCAGACTAAGAGAATTTCCAAGCTGGCGATTGACATTCATCTTCCGGAGGATTTTCCCGAAAAGTATGAGCAGGCTGTCATCAAAGCCATCAACGGCTGCGCCGTTAAAATCCATATGCAGAATCCTCCTGAGTTCGAAGTTGCGGCCTTGATTGGAACCTGATTCTTCCCTTTACCGGGGAAGATAATCGAGCATGGGGAGCCAGAGATAGTAGAAACCGCTCTTCAATGAGGGCAGAAGATCCTGAAGATTTTTCCCTTCCAACAGCGGTGCCGGCTTAGGACCTGCGGCGTAGATGTTTGTCTTCGACTTGGGGTAGTATGTGTAGGAGACCACCTGAGCCTCTTTGATTTGGGCAAGATTCAGGACTTTATCCACAGCCGTGTCAAAATATCCGATTTTGTCGATCAGGTTCAAATCCAGGGCTTGCTTGGCAGTGTACACGCGCCCGTCGGCAATATCTATCAGTTCTTCCATGGACAGATGGTCTTGTCTTGCCTTATAGACGACTTCCAGGAAATCCATATAGAATTCGTCGATGATGCCTTGAAAGATTTGTTCTTCTTCCTCTGTCATTTCCCGGAACGAGCTGCCGGCGTCTTTCATGGCTCCGGACTTGATGACATGGACTTTGACGCCGAGTTTGGCGAAGAGTTCGTCGACGTTGGGAAAAATCGAGATGACCCCGATGCTTCCCGTAATCGACGAGGGATGGGCGATGATAAAATCGCAAGCGGAAGCGATGTAGTATCCTCCCGATGCCGCGACACTCATCATTAGGGCGATAACCGGGAGGCCCGTTTTTTCTTTGAATTTCAGTATCTCATTGTAAAGGATGTTGCTGGCAGTCACTTCGCCGCCGGTCGTATCCAGCCTGAGAATGACGCCTTTGACGGTTTTGTCCTCCGAGGCTTTTTGAAGTCTGTAAAAAATCTGAGACAGCATGTCGCCTTCCCTCTCGAAGAGTCCGGGATTGAGGGTGGTGGCAATAATCCCCGAGATGTCTAAGAGGAGGATTTTTTCCTCGCTTTCACTCGGGACCAGGACAACCTCTTTGATTTCCGTCGTGCCCAGAAAATCGAGATGGATTTGAGGGGCACAGGCACTGAGGGCAAAAATTGTGATGACAGCCAATAAAAAATATCTTTTCATCTTTTTACTCCAAATAAAGTTTGACCTTTCAGGTCGAGTACCAATTCAAATTATAGTATAGCACAAGATAAAATTTTATCTTTCTCTCGGGCCGGGAAACACAGGCCATAGAAATTCCTTGTGGAAAATCTTTTGAAACGGCTTATCGCGCCATTATTAAATACGATCGACTTTAAGGATTTTGTGGATATTTTTTTTTGTTTTTAGTATTAATGATGGAAGTGTCGATGCTGAGGAGGCCGGATCTTCTCTTCAGAATGTTGTCCGGCCTTGATTGAGAGGCAGGACGAGCCGGGGAAACCTGAAGAATGAGCAAAGACAAGAAATGTCATAGGGATAGAAAGAGTAAAAGGAGAAAAGAAATGGGGGATCGAAAAAAATGGATTTATAGACTGTCTGGAGTTCTGCTCTGTTTTGTTTTTTCCCAAGGTCTGTGGAGTCAGACTCAAGGGATTACAGGGGGGGAGAGATATAACCGTTTGGTTATCCGGAATGTCATGGTCATCGACGGCAAAGGCACACCTGCCCGTGGTCCTATGGACATTATTCTCAAGGACAACATCATCGAAACCGTACGGGGAGCCCGGCGGGGGGAAAATGCCTATGAAGATGAAGCTCACATACTGGATGGAACTGGGCTCTGCCTACTTCCCGGATTGATTAACATTCACGCCCACATCCATGATAACCGGGGAGGGAATCCGCTACCGTTTGAATACCTCTATAAACTCTGGCTAGCCTGCGGCATCACCTGCGTCCGGGATGTCGGGAGCAACTACGATCTGACCATCGAGGAGCGGCGCAAGAGCGATGAAGGACAAATCGTGGCCCCCAGGATTTATCTTTACATGAGAGCCTGGGGACTGACTCCTGAACAGGCCCGCGCAAGCGTCCGGGGGATTGCCGAAGCCGGTGGGGACGGCGTCAAAATATTCGGTATGGACCGTGACATCATGAAGGCGACTCTGGAAGAGGCACATGCCCGAAACTTCCGTGTGGCTCACCATGTTGGAGTCGAGGAAACCGATGCCTGGGACGACGCCGAGTTCGGAGTGACCTCCATCGAGCACTGGTACGGCATCCCTGATGCGGCTCTCAGGGGATCTCAGAATTTTCCCCACTCTTACAATTACAATAACGAGAATGATCGGTTCCGCTATGCTGGCCGGTTGTGGAGAGAAGCCGATCCGAAAAAGCTCGATCTGGTCCTCCAGACACTCGTGGACAAGGGCGTTTCCTGGTGCCCGACATTTGTCATCTACGAGGCCAACCGCGATCTGCTCCGGGCGCAGAACCAGCCCTGGTTCGAGGACTGCCTCCATCCGGTTCTCGAGGACTACTTCAAGCCCGATCCCGCCAACCACGGATCCTATTTTTGGAACTGGACAACGGAAGATGAAGTCTTCTGGCGTCAAAACTATAAAATCTGGATGAAGGCCGTCCGAAGCTTTGCCCTCAAAGGAGGATTGGTCGGAGTGGGTGAAGATGCCGGCTATATTTACATGCTCTACGGGCTCAGCCTCATCAGGGAGTTGGAACTGCAGCTGGAGGCCGGTTTTCACCCTATCGATGTCATCCAAAACGCTACCGGAAAAAACGCACAGATTCTGGGTAAAGAATCCGTTTTAGGGCGTGTCAGGTCCGGATATCTGGCAGACCTCATCCTTGTCGAGGGAAATCCACTCGAAAATCTGAAATACCTCTACCCCACCGGCGTTTTGGAGATGGTTGACGGTGAGCTGGTCAAAAAGGGCGGGGTTCAGTGGACTATCAAGGATGGATATATATATTATGCTCCAACCCTACTCGAGGATGTCAAAGAAATCGTCGCCGAAGCAAAAAAGATAAATCAGCAGTAGCCGTGCCCAAAGGCTAAAAGAAAATCAACGGGTCCGGCCGGGAAATTGTCTTGCCGATTCTTCCGTTTGGAAGAAGAGGACTTATCGGTTCCGGATGATGTCGAAGATCTTGATCCTCGGATTGAGCAACTGCCCTTCCTCGGGCGCATTGTGGATTTTATGAACCACTTCCATTCCTTTAGAAATCCGCCCGAAGGCGGAAAAACCTTGGCCGTCCGGATTCCTTTTTCCACCAAAATCCAGCTCAGGCTGGTCGCCGACACAGATAAAAAACTCCGATGAAGCTGTTCCCGGGTTACTGCGAGCCATGGACAGGGCTCCGTCCTTGTGGAGGATCCCCGTTGTTTCCGTCGTCTCGTGTTCGATCGGAGAGGGCATCTTTTTTCCTGATGAATATCGGATGCCGCCCTGGATAACCTCGATTTTGACCTCATTTTGAGGCTGGTTGTCCAACGTCACAACCCTGTAAAAACTGGCTTCCTGGAACAAGTGCTCATTGATGCACTTGAGGAAATGAGCGGAGGTGATGGGGGCCTCATTAACGAATACTTCCAGAGTGATATCTCCCAATTCCGTGCGGATCAAAATCTGCGGATTCCCGGTTTGAAATCCAAAAAACAGACCGGTGATAAGAACCAAAATAAAGAGATTTATTCCTGGGGATTTCATAGGAGCACTTTATCAGTTTGAATTCTGCTGTTCAATAGAGATTTTTTTCACTTTTGTTCGTCCAATTCTATGTGACCGGTATTCCGTGCACAAACATCTTCGACCGGCCGGTTTTGTCGTTACGCCTGAATACTGTGAAAAATACAGGCATCCATTATCGTGATGAGCCGGAGTGTTTCCGAAAACGATAGAAAAAGGCTACTATTTTTAGAGAGAAAGGGTTAACAGAATATACAGTTTGAACGTATAAACACTAAAAGGGCCTGCGCTGGCATCAAAATAATGAATTTTATTGTTTAAGGTTATATAATTACTCAGAAGGTTTACCATCTGAGCACAAAGGAGGGCGTCATGATAGAAATGACCAATCCGTACAAACGTTTCTTTTTTTCATTTTGTACCGTTGTCTTCTTGTCCGTGTTACTTTTGGCATCCTGCCAGAAGGGTGATGTGACTTCTGATTCCGAATCCTCCTCAAATTCTGCGGAGGTGAAGGAAAAAGTCAAGGTGGAATATGTCGAAGTCAAATTAGCGCCGGTTATCGTCGATAATTTGATCATCAAACTGAAATCTCCGGGGGAGGCTGTGACGAATAAATACATCGTCATGAAACCGGAAGTATCCGGGAAGATCAAGGTTCTCGATGTCCAGGAAGGGCAGCATGTCCGGCAGGGCGATGTGCTGGCCCAACTCGACGACCGAGAATACGCACTCAGCGTAGAAAGTGCTGAGGCGGCACGATTGAAAAACCTCTCGGAGCTTTTGCTGGAGAGCCAGTTTTCAGAACAATCTGACCTTGCACAGGACGTTGACCTGGAGATGTTGGGGAAAGCGGAAAAGGTTTATGAGTCAAAAAGACAGCTCTACAGAGATGGAGAGATTTCCGAAGCTGAGCTTGAGGAGGCATACAGGGTGTTTGAGCTTGTTCTTATTGAATCCGGCCAGAAAAAAGACGAAGTCATTGCCGCTGCCAAATATCTGACCCAATCTGAAATCGATGTGAAAAAAGCCCGTCTCAACCTGGATAAAACCAATATCAGGGCTCCCTTCTCCGGAATCATCACGGATATCAAAGTCTCACTTGAAGAGCATGTCTCCGGAGCGACAGAACTCTTTACTCTGGTTAACATAGAAAAGATTCAAGTTCACGCCAAAGTGCTGGAGAGTGAAATCGGAAAGATGAAAGTGGGACGGGAGGTTGAACTGAAATTCAGCGCCTACCCGGACAGAATATTCCAGGGGACGGTCAAGGCCATAAGCCCCATCGTCAATCCCGATGATAAAACGTGTAAAGTTTTCATCGATGCTCCCAATCCCAGAGAGGAAATCAAGCCCGGCATGCACGCCGAAGTGGAGATTGTGGCCGACATCTATGAGGACCGCCTCCTAGTTCCCCAGGAAGCCATCCTGCACCGGGGAGGCAGAAAGCTTGTCTTTGTCCACCAGGACGGCTTGGCCAAGTGGCGCTACGTCCAGACCGGGCTGGAAAATGAAGATTTTGCCGAGATTCTACCGGCCGAAAGACAGGGTGAGGGCGTTGTCGAGGGCGAACAGGTTCTGGTCGAAGGACATTTCACTCTCGCCCATGACGCACGGATTAAAATCGCAGACGAGTGAAGACAAGGAGGAAAAAATGAAAAAACTGCTGCTCACGGTTGCTTTGATGGGGGGGTGCCTGTTCTTCACTTTTGCCCAAACAGAGAAGGCGGAAAAGCTTGAGCTGAGTCTTGTGGACTGTATTCGTACAACTTTGGAAAACAATCTGGACATCAAAGTTCAGGCCTTCAATCCCCAGATCAATGGCCTCTCCGTCAGCCAGGAAAAAGAAATATTTCTGCCTAAAATGACTTTCGGTTATCTGAACCAAAATCAGAATACTGTCGGAAGCTGGTGGCTGGAAGGAACCAATTACAAACAGGACCGGACTCAATATTATATTTATCTGAGCGAAAAGGTCGTTACAGGAGGAGATTTCTCATTATATTACTACAACACGACGACGGATTCGACACGTAAGTTCAACTCCCTAAATCCGTGGTATAACAACTATATTCAATTCACTTTCAATCAACCCCTGTTGAAAAATTTTGGTCCAAATATCAACAGGTACAACATCAAAAGGGCGCAAAACACAAGAGACATCTCTGTTTTAGATCTGAACAACACAATCAATGAAAAAGTGTACGAGGTGGAAAGAGCCTACTGGAACCTTGTCAGATCCAAAGAAAATCTCGCCGTGAGACAGTTGTCCTTGGAACAGAGTCTTCAGCAGTTGAAAAACGCACGTGAGGCGGCCCGCGTGGGGACAAAAGGGGGCACTGATGTTTTGAGTGCAGAGACAGAAGTAGTCAGAAACGAAGGTCAGGTTCTTAATGCAAGAGCTCAGTTGGAGACATACGAAGACCTTCTCAAAGCCCTTCTGAATTTGCCCCCTGATGGCTTGGAATCCTTGAAATCGATCGCCCCTCTTGATAGTCCCATCCTGGAAAAACTGACTGTTTCTCTGGAAGAAGCCCTAGCGATAAGTCTGGCCAACAATCCACAGATTGTTAGAATTTCCAGGGAACTGGAAAATTCAAACCTGGCTATCCGCTACCACCGCAATCAACTCCTTCCCCAGCTCGACCTGAATTTTAACTTGTCGTATTTAGGTCAGGGAGGGGTGAGGTTGCTCTACCAGAATGACAACGCCATATCAGGAATAATCGTCGGTCAGGAAGAAACCACCCGCTGGGATGCGTTCAAGGAGATTTTGAACGGGAAATACCCGGATTTAAGTCTCAGATTGCAACTGACTATCCCGCTTGAAAATGTGTTTTCCCGGACAGGTCTTGCCAAGGCCAAACTAGAGGAGGAAAAAAGTCTGGTCGAGAAGGAGAGACAGGAAAAAGCCATCTACTATGAGCTGTTGGAGATTTTTAAAAGCCTGCGCAATGGCGAAAAATCCATGGAATCGGCAACACGCCTTAGAGAAATGATGGAAAAGAAAGTGGCAGTCGAGGAGCAGAAGTACAGGCTGGGACTTATTCAGAGCAGCGAGTGGCTTTTTACCTATCAGAGTCAGTTGACCACAGCCAAGTCGAGTGAGATTCAAGCCGTTATCGATTACAAGATTACCGTTGCCCAGTTGGAAAAAGTTATGGGCATCAGTCTGGATAAGAAAAACCTGACTTTCGAAGGCTATAACTTTTAACCCGCCTCAACTAGGGGGGAAAATGAGCGCACCAAGGCCGATTGGAGTCTTCGGCCATATCTTGTTTCTCTGCTTTTTTCTCTGTTTCCTCTTGTTCTCCTGTCAGAAAGGTGA
>CBFDBS010000103.1:0-8301 GCA_965603105.1 uncultured bacterium | reverse complement strand
CCAGGCGAGCCAATCTCACTGCATCTGCTGTGTTTCGGCGGATTCGCGGTGAAGTACCACAGCTTCATCCGCCGCGCCTAACATCTGCAGCAAGCTTGACTCGTGAATTACCCAGCCTTGTCCGGACGATTCATGAAAAATGCTCCCCCCCTCTTTCTGTGCCATCCATTTATTGGCCTCATTCATGGGGCCTGTCCGGCTCCCCCTCCCTCCTCCTATCGTCCGGGTGGAGGGCCGCCTCCGCCCTGAGCACCCATTCATGAGGCATATTTCTTTGGGCTAGGCTCGGCTCCTCCCCCTCCCAGCCCGGCTAGATCAGGCTCCGTCTGAAGAACATTCTGGAGGGTGGATTGGATCTTTGACGAGGACGGAGCCGAGATACTGACCTGTAACTTAAAAGCATTTCCAAAACCGGGATGAATTACGAGCAAGGGAGAGTTTTGGAGGAGAGTTGGAGCGACATCGGAGGATTGAGCCTTCCCCCGAGTCAAGCTTGGAGGGAATCCGACGCCAGTCGGACGGTGAGCATGTATTGAGCCTGCAGAGATTAAGGGAAAAGGGGATTGAACAACACTTATTCATTTTCAAGGCAGGAGTCTGACATGCGAGTTGCCGATGACCGCCGACACCTTTTTAGGGGAAAAATCCTGCGGTCTTAAATGGATGGGTGGTGTGGCGGCGTAGACAATCCGACTGGAGCGAAAACTTCATCCAATACTCTCCCTTTTGATCACGGTTTTGGAAATGCTGTAACTTTTCCGGATTGACAAGCGTGGAATGAAAGACTAAATTGGGGATTTGGTGATCTAGAGGGAGAGAGTCCAGGTTTTTTATGGAGATAAAACCCGATATAAAGTTCAGCCCGGCCCAATTTCTGGCCATCAGTTTTTTAGTGGTCATCGGCATCGGGACAGGAATTCTCCTTCTTCCTTTCAGCACCCAATCCGGACATATCTCCTTGGTGGATGCCCTTTTCCGGGCGACATCTTCGGTATGTGTGACCGGTTTGACGGTCCAAAACACGTCTTCTTACTTCACTCCCTTCGGCCAGATCGTCAATATGGTTCTTATCCAACTGGGAGGATTGGGGATTATGACCTTTTCTACCCTGATTCTTCTGGTTGCGGGAAGAAAAATCACCATCAAGGACAGGATCATCATTCAACAGGGATACCATCCTTCCTCTCCCAAAAACGTCAAAACGCTGATCAAAAACATATTCATCTATGCCCTGGGGATGGAAGCCGTAGGGGCGTGTCTTTTCTTCATTCATTGGCACAGGGAATTTCCCTTCGGCCGGGACATTCTGTACTCCATTTACCATTCGATTTCCGCCTTCTGTAACGCCGGATTTACCCTTTTCAGCGACAACTTCGAAGCCTTCAGGAACGACACTTGGGTCAACTTGACGCTTGTTTTTCTGATTTTTCTGGGGGGCATCGGATTTCTCGTTCTTCAGGAAGGCAAAGATGTTTTTTGGGCAAAGCTGAAGAGAAAAAGAACACGTTTCTCTCTCCACTCCAAGATCGTACTCACCTTCACCTCTTTCCTGATCGCCGTTCCGTTTTTTGTGCTCCTGATAGTGGAGTGGAACCGCTCTCTGCAGAATTTCTCGTTCAAAGAGAAAATTCTGACCTCCCTTTTTCAGGTCGTCACAGCTCGAACGGCAGGATTCAACACCCTCAACTTGACTTTCCTCAGTTTTCCTGCCCTGATGCTCTTGATCCTTCTGATGTTTATCGGGGCTTCCCCAGGCTCTACTGGCGGGGGGATCAAGACGAGCACCTTCGGTGTCATCTTTGCCTTTCTCAAGTCCAAAATCACGGCCCGGGAATCCGTGAATATTTTTTACAGAACCCTTCCTTTAGAGATGATCATGCGGGCTTTTACGTTGGTGACTCTTAGCTTTTCCGTTGTTTTTTTCTCGGTGTTCATCATCTCTCTTGCCCAGCCTGAGTTCCAGATGAAAAGTGTGATTTTTGAAGTTTTTTCCGCATTTGGAACGGTCGGCCTATCGCTGGGGATAACGCCCCAGTTGAACACGTTGAGCAAAATCGTCATCATTTTTACGATGTACATCGGCAGGATCGGCCCCCTGACTCTCTTGTGGGCTTTCAGCCGGCAGAGGCCTTACGGACGGTTCGAATATCTGGAAGAGACGGTGATGATCGGCTGAGCCTTTTTTTTGGGTCCTGACCGGCTCCCCCCCCATATGCGGAAATAGGGATGTTGGGCATTGTCATTAATCGGTTTATTGTTTTAAGGCGAATGGATTATAATAGAAAAGAGTCAAAGAGCTTAAGTACAATCCATTTCTAAGGAGCGAACGGATCATGAAATTCGCAGTCATCGGTCTCGGTAGTTTTGGTTCGAATGTAGCCAAGATGCTCTATGAAAAGGGAAACGACGTTTTGGCCGTAGACAATGATAAAGAGCAGATCGAAGGTGTTAAGGCCTATGTTTCTCACGCCGTCCATATGGAAGCGGCGGACAAGGAAAATCTGCTGGCCCTAGGGATCCAGGACATGGACGTGGTCATTGTCAGCCTGGGTCCGGAGATGGAAGCGTCGATCCTGACCGTGCTCTTCCTGCATGAGATAGGAGCCGCCCGTATAGTTGCCAAAGCGCTGACCGAAGACCACGCCAAGATTCTGGATGCCATCGGGGCGACGGATGTCATTTTTCCCGAAAAGGACATGGCGATCAAAACCGCCCTCCGGCTCAGCAATCCAAACGTTCTTGAATACCTGCCACTGCTTTCCGGCGTTGGAATCCAGGAGATGGCTCCTCCCGATAATTTCATTGGCAAGTCTTTGAGAGAATTGGATATGCGGAATAATTACGGAATTCAAGTCATCGCTATCAGGGAGATCATTCCTGAAAAAATCACCTACATCCCCGAGTCTGATTTTGTCATCAAGGACAGCGATATCCTGATTGTCATGGGTGATGAAAAAAAGCTGGACAAACTCGTTTCCAAATAAGTTTGGCCGCCCCTCTTAGAATCGATTTACCGGGAATATCAAAAGCGCCGAAGACGCCATCCTTTTCCTAGCTCACTCCGAGCAATTCCGAAAGAATACGAAGGGCGACCGGTTTGGCGTTTTTGCCGCTTTCCTTGGTGGGGCCGACACAGGAGGGACATCCTTCTTGACAAGGACAGGATGAAATTGTCTTCAGACACTGCTCGAGGAGTTCCTTTTGCAGCTCGAAAAGAGAGGGGCTGAGACCGATTCCGCCGGGAAAATTGTCGTAGATAAAGATATTGGGTTCGAAAGCGATATCGGACAGATCGAGGGTTTTTTCCTCATCCTTCAGGGCAGAGGATATATTAAGAGGAGGTACCGATTTGCCCGTGGAATTGTCCCCCACAGAAACACCCACATCGTGGATGTCGCACATCATAAATAGAGGGGAGACATGATGAAGACAGTAGGCCAGCCCGAAAAGGCCGTTGATCCTTTGCTCCGATTGAAAGGGGAGAGAGTGGAAGAGCTCGGAAGGGATGGTCAGCCAGTAAGCTGTGGTGTGCATCTCGTTTTGAGGAAGGCTCAGGTCTCCGGCTCCGACGTTTTCCATGGTGTGGAATTTGATTTTCTTGAATCCCACCACCTGAGTGGCCACATGGACTTCGCCGTGAAGAATCGGGAACGGTCCCAGCCACTTCTTGTCGAATTCGTCCAGGATTTTTATTTTTGTGTAGTCTATGGCGTCGGTGTAGTAGTCGATATCCGTTTTTTTGACATAGGCTTTTCTCTGTTCGAAATCCAATTTCTCGACGTAATACTGCACCCCTTCACAGATGTAAATGGCCTTGGGATGCAGCGCCGTCAGGGCTGAGCCGTAGTCCACCTCCGCAATAACTTTGGCTTTGTCGGTGGTGTCCACGACCACAAAATTGTCCGAACTGATGCTGCGCAGGCTGACCCCGTCCGCGGGGTAAACATCGGCTGTCCAGAACCATTTGTCCTCAGAAAAATGGACGAGCTTCTCATCCTCCAGAAAGCGCAGGATCTCCTCGAGGTCGACCCGGCCGAATTTCTCACCTTTCTCAAAGGGGAGTTCGAAGGCGGCGCATTCGATGTGACTCACCAGAATGGACAGGTTGTCCGGATTGATCAGCGCCCTTTCCGGATTTTTTGAGAAAAAATAGTCAGGAAAATTGACGATGAATTGATCCAGAGGTGCGCTCGTAGCCACTAAAACGGCAGCGGATTTCCCGGATTTTCTCCCCGCCCGCCCTGCTCTCTGCCAGGTGCTGGCGATGTTTCCGGGGTAGCCGGCCATGATGGACACATCCAGGCTGCCGATATCGATCCCCAATTCGAGGGCATTGGTGGAGACCACTCCTAAAATCTCGCCGTCCCTCAATTTCTTCTCGATCTCTCTTCTTTTCAAAGGCAGATACCCGCCCCTGTACCCTCGGATTTGGCCTTCGCTTTTGACGCCTTTTTCGATGTCTTCTTTGAGGTAAGTGACCAGCACTTCGGTGATGAGCCGGCTGCGGGCAAAGACGATTGTCTGAAGGTTTTGACGGAGAAAGAGGGAGGCGACTCTCCGAGTCTCGCTGACGTATGAACGGCGGATACCGAGGAATCTGTTGACCACGGGGGGATTGTAAAAAATAAAATACTTTTCTCCACGCGGAGCTCCGTTGTCGTCGACGAGCGCGACCGGTTCTTCGATGATTTTTTCCGCTATCTCGACTGGATTGGAGATGGTCGCCGTGCACAGGATGAACTGAGGAAATGAACCGTAGAAGGCGGCGATTCTCTTCAGGCGGCGGATGATGTTGGCCAGATGGCTGCCGAAAATACCTCTGTAGTTATGGAGCTCGTCTATAACTATGAATTTTAAATTCTCGAAGAGTTTTATCCATTTCGTGTGGTGAGGGAGGATGCCGGCGTGGAGCATATCCGGATTGGTCAGGATGATGTGCCCCCTCGAGCGTATGGCCTTGCGCGCGTCTTGAGGGGTGTCTCCGTCGTAGGTGAACAGCCGGATTTCATCGGGGAAGTGTTTGATGGTCTCATCCAGCTCCGCCTGCTGGTCCTGTGAGAGGGCCTTGGTGGGGAAGAGGTAAATGGCTCGAGCCGATGGATTTTTCAAGATGGAGTCGAGAACGGGCAGGTTGTAGCACAGGGTTTTGCCGGATGCCGTCGGCGTGACGACGATGATATTCTTCCGTTCTTGGAGGTGCCGCCAGGATTGGTGCTGGTGAGTGTACAGTCGGGAAAAACCCTTTGTCTTGAGCACGTCGACCAGGACAGGATGGACGTCTTCGGGATAATCGAGGTATCGCCCCTCCTGGGCGGGGATGTGTTTTATAGCTGAAATAGAGTCGTTTTCCGCCCCGGCTTTCTGCAGAAGTTCAAGGGATTTGATTAAACTTTCGTCTCTGCCCATTTTTTATCCCAATTCCTGGTCTTTTATAATCACCCTATCTTAGTCTCTAAATTGAAGCGCGTCAATCCGGGCCGAGCGGATGAAACAGAAAAATCCCAGAAGGAGGGCTTCCTCCGCAGTCCACCCAAAGAAAAGCTCATTTTCCAGTTTGCTGATGATTTGTTGAGGATGGGTGCATCGTCATCAATTATTCACACAGCCCCCATGAGCATCCCGTCAAGTTGTACTCCCAATTTCCCAGGCCTTTTGCTGGACTGCTTGTTTGAGAAGGGCTTTGTGCTAAAATGGGAGGTCATGTTGAAGGAAATAAGAATCCGGAAAGCCGCTCAGCACAACTTGAAGAAAATCGATGTCACCCTTCCCCGCCACAAACTGGTCGTTGTCACCGGGCCGAGCGGGTCAGGGAAATCGTCTTTGGCCTTCGATACTCTGTTTGCCGAGGGGCAGAGAAGGTATATCGAGTGTCTCAGCGCCTATGCCCGCCAATATATCGAACAGCTGGAAAAACCGGATGTGGAGGCGATCGAAGGCATTTCCCCTTCCATTTCTATCGATCAGAGGACTATTTCTTCCAATCCACGTTCGACTTTGGGGACCGTCACAGAAATTTATGATTATTTGCGTCTCCTCTATGCCCGGGTGGGCATCCCCCATTGCCCGCACTGCGAGCGGCGGGTCAGCACTCAGACGCCTCAACAGATAGTGAGCAGAATCTTCGGCTCTTTGACCGGCACCAAAGTGAAATTTCTCTCACCCGTGGTCAAAGGCCGCAAGGGCGAATACCAGCGTCTTTTTGAGAGGATAAAAAGAAAGGGATTTCTCAGAGTCAGAGTGGACGGGCATCTCTTGGAACTGGAAGAGGACATCTCCCTGGAAAAGACCAGACAGCACAACATCGAGATTTTGGTCGATGAAATCGTCATCTCACCCGGAGCCAAGGAGAGGATAAATGAGGCTGTTCTGCGCTCCTTGGAGCTGGCGGATGGAAATCTCTTAGTTCTTCGGGATACCGGAGAGGAAATCTTCTTTTCCTTGAACCTTCTCTGCCCTTATTGTGAAATCAACCTCCCGGAGCTTGAGCCGCGCTCTTTTTCTTTCAACAGCCCCTACGGCGCCTGTCCGAATTGTCATGGCCTCGGTTTCCGGACAATCCTGGATGAATGGGGAGACCTGACCCTGACAAACGATGTCTGCCCAGGTTGTGAGGGGAGCCGGCTGAGAAAAGAGAGTCTGGCCGTGAAAGTCGGCGGTAAAAACATTTTTGAGTTGAGCTCCCAGTCCATTGACCGGCTTATCGGCACCCTGTCATCGATGACCTTTCCCTCCGCGCAGCAAGAGATTGCCGTTAAAATTTTGAAGGAAATTCTTGGCCGTCTTCAGATCATGAAGGACTTGGGGATGTCTTATCTCCAGCTTATCCGTCCGACGTCATCTCTTTCAGGTGGAGAAGCCCGGCGTGTCAGACTGGCCGCTCAGGTTGGAGCGCGTTTGCGCGGGGTTCTCTATGTTTTGGATGAGCCCACTATCGGCCTCCATCAGAGTGACAACAGCAAGCTGATTGTTCTCTTGAGGCAGATCAGAGATCAAGGCAATTCCGTCGTTGTTATCGAGCATGATGAGCAAACCATCCGCTCGGCCGACCACATTCTCGATCTTGGCCCGGGAGCGGGAGAAAATGGAGGCTGGAAAGTCGCCGAGGGTGAATTGCCCCGCATTCTTGCCTCTCCGGATTCCTTGACCGGTTTGTATCTGAAGAAAGAAAGAACCATTCCTGTTCCCGAGAAGAGGAGAGATCCCCAGGGATTTTTGACCATCAAGGGAGCTGCCGAGCACAACCTTCAAAACATAGATGTCCGGATTCCTCTTGCTGTTTTGCTGGTCATCACAGGGGTGTCCGGTTCCGGAAAAAGCACACTCATCTACGACATTTTGTTCAAGGCCCTTTCGAATCTTTTCTACAAAGCCAAACAAAAACCTGGGGCCCACACATCCATTACAGGGGTTGAACAGATCGATAAGATTGTCGCCGTCGATCAAAAGCCGATCGGGAGGACACCGCGATCGAATCCTGCAACATATACAAGTCTGTTTACCTCTCTGCGCCAGTTGTTTGCCATGACGCAGGAAGCGAAAATTCGGGGATATACGGCCAGCCGCTTCAGCTTCAACCTGTCGGGCGGGCGGTGTGAGGAATGCCAAGGAGCCGGGGCAAAAAAAATAGAAATGCATTTTCTGCCGGACGTCTATGTCACTTGTGAGCGCTGTGAAGGAAGGCGGTACAATAAGGAGACGCTCGCGGTCTTGTACAAAGGGAAAAATATCGCGGATTATCTGGAGATGACTGTAGATGAATCCTATCCCTTTCTTAGAGCCCATCCCGGTCTCAAAAGAAAACTTGAAATCTTTCGAGATGTCGGACTGGGATACATACGGCTCGGGCAGCCGGCTCCCACTCTTTCGGGAGGCGAAGCCCAGCGGATCAAACTGAGTAAAGAGCTGAGTCGGAAACACACAGGGAATACTCTGTATCTCTTGGATGAACCGACAACAGGACTTCATTTCGATGATGTGCGCAAATTGCTTGAAGTCCTGTCCCATCTTGTCGAGCTCGGAAACACGGTCGTTGTCATCGAGCACAATCTTGATGTCATCAAAGTTTCCGATTATATTATTGATTTGGGTCCTGAGGGAGGCGAAAAAGGCGGACAGATTGTTGCCCAGGGACCTCCGGAAGAGGTCATCCGGACCAAAGGTTCGCTAACGGCTGAGTATCTGGCCAAGGCTCTCTCAGGAAACCTATGACTGAACCGGTTGCTCTTTTTTTGGAATTGAAAAGACTAAAAAAAAGGACTTAAGATAGACAATGGCTTTTGACAGCATCCTTGGAAACAACAG
>CBFDBS010000102.1:0-8380 GCA_965603105.1 uncultured bacterium | reverse complement strand
AATTTCCTCAGGACTCTGTCCGAGGTACGGATTTTTTGGCCCGGTGTTTCCGTGCTGTTGAAAATATCGATGATTTTCATTTTACGTTGTGTCACATCAATCTCATTTCAGTATCGATCTTCAATTTAATCCGTTATTTTTTGAGAATGAATCAGCATTTTACTTCATTTCAAACATCTCTATCAATCCATTACGATTAGGCCTTCATTATGATAGGATTCTGTCTGCCATTAGATCTCAAGCCAGAAAAGGCTTTCTATTTTTTCGAAAACAATTGCGGGAGTTTGATTTTCAATGACCTCGCCTTGTTCTTCGGTGCTTGGGGTTCTGGGTGATAGGGAATTTCTTCTCCAGCAAGCATCGCCTGCGGATTGTCTAAAACCAGAGCCTGGGCGATCTCTTCCCCGGCCAATTCTTTAATTTTATCCCGCGCCAGAGAGAGATTCGGGGAAAGACTGCGGGTATTGTGGCAATCGCTTCCTAAAAAGTGCAAATAGCTCCAATCCAGAAATCGGAAAACCGTCTCCTGCACTTCCCGTCCGTAGCGACCTGTGAAACTTCCACTGTTGGCCTGACAGAGACTCCCCATGTTGATCAGCTGGCATAAAAAATCCGGGTCGTTCTGAAAAACTCGATTTCTCTCCGGATGGACGATGATGATCTGAATCCCTTCGGTCATGATGTCAAAAATCAAATTCTTGACACCGGAAAAGATGTGCCCGCTCGGAAACTCGATCAGCATGTTATTGCCGTGATTGACGACCAGGTTCTCTCTCTCCTTGATGACCTTCTCGATAAGATTATGAGTGACATAGACTTCCGTTCCGTGGAAGAGCTCAAGCCCTATTCCTTCCGACCTCATCAGCTTCTGAAGTTCATTCTTTTTCTTTTCGATAATATCTAAACCGTTGTTGACAAAACTTCCCCTGAAAAGATGGGGAGTTGCCACCATTTTGCTGATTCCGTCGGCTTCGGCCATCCGGGCCATGTTCAGCGACTCCTCCAGGCTTTCGGCTCCGTCATCAAGACCTGGAAGAATATGGGAATGGATATCTATCATTTCTTGAGGGATCGAATGGATTATTGCCCGGTTTCTCCGTCAGCGTAGTATTCCTCCATGTATTTGTAGTAACCGGAAGAATAATATTTGCCGGACTGCGAGAGTTTCACCTCGTTGAAGATGACGCCGATAAGGCGTGAAGCCCCCTTCTGCAGCTCTTCAACAGCCTTGACAAATGCTTTTTTGTTTGTCTTCCCCTGCCGGACTACAAGAATCGTGCTGTCGGACATAGAACTGAGAATAATGGGATCGATAACGGCCAGAACAGGAGGCGAATCGATAAGGATGATATCAAATGATTTTTTAGCATCGTCAATCAGCGTTTTCATCCTTTGAGTATTGAGGAGCTCGGCGGGATTGGGAGGGATGGGGCCGCTGGAAATCATATACAGGTTTTTGACGGGTGTCTGCTGTACGGCCTTTTCGAAATCGATCTTGCCCGTCAGGTAACTGCTCAAGCCATTGAGATTCCTGACCTTGAACACTTTGTGTAGCCGGGACCTCCTCATATCACCGTCGATGAGCAGGACTTTTTTCTCCAATTGGGAAAAGGAAATGGCCACATTCGATGTTGTTGCCGTTTTCCCTTCCTCTGGAAACGAACTGGAAAAAGTGATCACTTTCGGGGGAGAATCGGCATGGGAGAAAAGGATCGAAGTCCTTATTGTCCGGTAGTCCTCGGAGACGGAATGGCTGGGGAAAAGGTGGTTGACCATCTCGATCTCCTTGATATCGGTCTGTCCCTTCTGGTGACCCCCCTTGTATCCGTTGATTGAGCTGTTTCTGTATCCGGAACGGTAGGCCGATTTGTCTTTGGCGCCGTTGGGAGAAATGAAGGGCACAACTCCCAAAGAAGGCAGTTCCGTGAGTTTTTTCAATTCCTCGGGATCGTGAATGGTGTTGTCCAGATATTCGATAAAAAAGGACAGGCCAACGCCGAGAAACACCCCAAGAAAGAGGGCTACAAACAGATTGCGTGAGGTGTTGCGGGAAAGCGGACTTCCGGGCACAAGGGCTTTATCGACGATCCTGATATTACTTGTCTTCAAACCCCTGAGGCGGGCGGAGACAAGCGTTTCATTCTGACGGCTGACCAGTGAGTTGAGGAGTTCGCGCTTGGTTTCCACTTCGATCTTCAGACTGTTGTAGAGGATGGCGGCGTTGTTGGTCTCGACTACGTCCTGCCTTTGGGATTCGAGGACATTACGCAGCGAGGCTTCCCTTTTGAGCGCCTCCTGGTAGCCCACGCTGGCCACTTCTACAGCCTTTCCTATCTCGTCCCGGAGCTGAGTCTGCAGGCCGTTGATTTTAGCTTGAAGACTTTGCATTTCCGGATATTCCGGCTTGTAAAAGCGGAGTTTTTCGTTGTAATCGATCCTCAGTTGGGCATACTGTGAGCGCAAACTATCGATAATGGGATTGCTGACATACTGAGGAAGGGAGTCGACTTTCAGATCTCTGAGTTCCCGGTAAGCCGCCTCTTTCTTGTAACGGTCCAACTGGGCCTCGGTGTAAGCTTTGCTGTAATCTCCGAACTTGCTGACGACCGTGTTCTCTTCTTCCTTCAAATACAGAATTTTCTGCTCTTCACCATACTTTTGGAGCTCTCGTTCCTTGGCGGTCAAATCCACGCGAATTTCGGTGATCTGACCGCTGAGAAACTCTGACGCCTGCTGGGTTGCCTCGTACCTCATTTCAACCGAATAGTTGATGAATTCTTCGGCAATGGCGTTGACGATATCCGCAGCCAGAACGGGGTAGTAAGAGGAATAACTCAGGTTGACCAAGCGAGTCTCCTCAACGGGTGAAACACTCAATCCTCCCAATACAGTAAAGGCATACTGAATGTCCGGATCCCTGTAGACGAACACATCTTGATCCTCTTCGCTTTCCGTTTCCTTTTTGCTTCCCCTCAGCCAGGAAAAGGAAAAAAGGCCTTTAACTGTCTGGACAAGACTCTTTTTCTGATTTTCATCCGTCTGGAGTTCTCGCCGATTTTTGAGATCGATCTTTCTGGCCACCCTCTCGGCCAGAGAACGGCTGGTGAGGAGCTTGAGCTGGGTATTGAAGTAGGTTCCGAGGTAGCTGTAGCTTCCATAGGTGCTCGAACCCATGATTTCCTGGATATCGAATTGGGTCGAATTGGGATCCTCGATGAGAATGGTCGTATTCGCCTCGTAGACAGGCGTCTTCAGCATTGATCTCAATCCGGCAACAATCAAAAAGATGGCCGCAAAGGCAATGATGATCCATTTCCTCTTCAGCGCGATCCGCCAGATATCCAGTAAATCGATTTCCTTTTTTTGAGTCCTATCGATCATTTTAAGCTCCTCTACAAACCAGGAACCGGATGATTCTTGTATAGAAAAGAATAATCTCCCTTTTCATCGGTTCACTCTTGTTTCGTGTGCTAAAACCTTGGCTTGTTATATTATAGATAAGGTAGTGAAGCCGAGTCAAACGGCTCCTTCAAAAAAAAGACCGCAAAACGGGCGCCTTCCTGGCCAGATCGAGGATGAGGTCGCCATGAAAATCGAAGTTTCCGTTTTCTCTGATGTAGGGGAAAATACCGTTGTTCTTGGCTAATAAGAACAGCCTTTCGATCTGGCTGTCGTTGAGCTGAGCGCAGATTTTACGTGTGTAATAGCCGACGACAATCTCTTTCAGTATCGCTTTTTTCCACAATTTCTCGTATTCAGCCAGATGCTCCGCTGAAAAAGTCGCAGCTGTGAAATTTTCAAGGATCGTCTGAACGGCGAGCTGTGAGCAGAGAAGGCCGTAGTAAATACCCCCTCCTGTTGTTGTTTTGACCTGCCCCGCCGCCTCCCCGACAGCCAGGATTCGGTCGGAATAGGTTTTTGTCTGAACTCCCTGAACTATGGATTTGAACTTGATCTGATCTTTGTCGATCTTGATTTCCGAATCCGGGAGCAATTTTCTCAGCAGTTTTTCAAAATAGGCACGAGGATCCTTATTTGTCAGAAGGCCCACCCGCATTCTCGTTTTCCCAACTGGGACAGCCCAGGCGAAGACACCCGGCGCAACTCGGTTACCGAAGAGTATGGTCGTGACTCCCGAATCCTCGACCTCCACCTCGGCCTGCACGCCGTTCAGTAGCCCTCTGGCTGAACCCAGCCCCACTTTCTTGTTCAAGTATTGATTGACCCCGGTGGCCACAATGACGACTCGAGCAAAAGAATTCTTCTTCTCCCCTCTTCGCCCCTCACTGAACACTTCAACATGACCGTTATTGAGCTGGATATCGTTTACCTGATAGCCGCATTCTATCCGGCCCCCATTGGCCCGCACCCGTAAAGCCAGTGTCTTGTCAAAGTTGTTCCGGTCAACGACATAGGCAAAAGCGTCTGCATGTTTGTATTGAAGATGAGTGCCAAAAGGAGAGATCATGCGAACATCTTTGATTTCGGACATCGCCAGCGAAGCGGGCAGGTCAAACCTTTCGAACGCTTCTCGTCCGATGATACCCGTACAGATGACTTTGTGGCCGATCTCTTTTTTCTTTTCTAAAAGGAGGACATCGAGGCCTTTTTCAGCCAGAAGCGAGGCGGAATTCAAACCGCTCGGCCCGCCGCCGATAACGATCACATCGTGAACTCTGTTCATTGTCAACTCAATATGGCCTGAGTGCGGATTCTGTGGCTAGTTATGATATTCCCATTGCCATTTTTTTGTCAACCGGCGAGGAAAAAGCCGCCAATATTTGTACATCAGTGTGACAAAATTTGTCAATTTTAATCTTCCATTCTGTTTGAGTTGGCTAGACTTTATCTGTCCTTGATTCCCATTTTCCCCTGAATGTGATCCAAAAAGAGAGGAAGATCAATTTCAGGTCGAGCCAGAAACTCCTTTTCCGGATGTAGAAGAGGTCATACCTGATTTTTTTCCGGCGTGTGGCGTCTGTCGGAAGAAAAACCTGGGCCAATCCTGTCAATCCCGGCCTGACTGCCTGTCTCTGGAGATAGCCGGGAATTTCGCTCAATTCCTTCGCTTCCGAACCTCCGCTGACTTCCTTTTCCTTGGGTCTTAAAGCCCTCGGCCCGACAAAGCTCATATCTCCTTTGAAGATATTGATCAGTTGAGGCAATTCGTCCATGGCCGTCGCTCTCATCAATTTGCCAATTTTTGTCACTCTCGGATCGTCTTCCATTGCCTGTACGGGAACTCCCTCTTTTTCGGCGTCTGGGATCATGGAGCGGAACTTGAGGGCATCGAAAAGTTTTCCATCCTTTCCGACTCTTTCCTGTTTGTAAAATATGGGTCCTCTATCCTCCAGCCAGATGAGAAAAGCTAAAACAATCCACACAGGAAAGGAGAGGAAAATCCCTATCGATGAGAGGCAAACATCGAAAGGCCTCTTCAGAAAAAGCGCTTTCAAAAAAAGAGAAGACATTTTTTCGCTTCTAATTCCTAGGGAGAGTCTTTCTTTTCCACAGCCAAACCAATCCCAGAGCTAACATGATACCTGAGGAATCGATGAGGACATCCACGACATTTCCATGACGGTTGGGCAGGTACATTTGGATAAATTCATCCATTATCCCATAGCCCACAGCTATTATTCCCGCATACAGGATCCACCTCAAATCCCACACTTTAGTCGAGACTCCCTGAAAAGCCCGGAAAAGGAGAAAAGCAAGAACGGCGTATCCGAAAAAATGGATGAGCTTGCGGATAACGATATAAACAACGCCGAAATCTTTGTAGGTCATAGCCGGAAACAGGGCTTTAAACACAGAGTAGATGAACCTGTAAAATTCACTGCTGCTCAGGCTTTTATTGGCCAGCGGAAAGAGAAAAATCATCCACAGGACCGGAGGCAGCCCGAAAAGAATGATTTTCTTGATTGGAATGCGCACAGCTTATCTTTCAGTCAGTTTATCCTCAAGAATGGCGGCAACTTCCTCAGGATTTTTAGTGCCGAAATACCAGTCGATCGTTTTGTGCAGTCCATCTACAAATTTTGTTTTGGGTTCCCAGCCCAGAAGCTGTTTGGACAGAGAATTGTCGGCTACCCTGTTCAGGGGCCCGACAGGCATGTCGGGCAGGAGTTTGATTTCAGTCTCATGACCTGTGTACTTCATCGTCTCTTTGACGGCGTCGATGACCCGAATCCTCTCCATCGTTCCCAAATTGACAGGGGTTCCGTCGACAATCTTTTCAGCAGCCAAAACCGTACCGGAGACGATGTCATCGATATAGGTCCAGTTCCTGATCTGTGTTCCATCGCCCCAGACTTCGAAAGGACGCTGCTTGATGAATGCCCGGGCAATCATGGCGATGACAGCATGATTCTCCACGCCGCGGGGACCATAGACAGTGAAATAGCGGCAGGAAGCGGTTTGGATGCCATATTCCTTGTGAAAGGCTTTGAGGGTCAGCTCGGACATGAGTTTGGCCCACCCGTACATGTTGTCCGCGTCATAGGGGGGAACGACCATATCTTCTGTCAAATAGAGAATCTTGTCCACGTCGGACTGAAGAAAATTGGGGTAGACACAGCCGGACGAGGCGAAAACGATCTTTTCCACTCCGGCTTTGTAGGCTTCATAAAAAACCACCCCGTCCAGAAAAAGATTGACCGCCGGCCCGGCCTGGTGGAGATCGACGTATCCTCTCCCTCCATGATCGGCCGCCAGATGAAAAACGACGTTCATACCTGCGGCCGCATCCCGGGCCACTCCCGGTTCCCTCAGGTCGGCTTTGACGAATTCAACTTTGCCGCTGTCGATGTGCCCCTGGATATTCTCCAGGTGGCCGCTGCTCAGGTCATCGACAATGCGGATTTGCGCCCCCTTAGCAAGAAGGACATCGACCAGGCTCGAACCGATAAATGAGGCTCCCCCTGTGACCAGTACTTTCTTTTCTTCCCAATTCATTTTTTCCTCTCTTTAAATTTAAATCGATAGAATGAGTTTTTCCATGTCTGCTAAAACGCGGTCCTTGGCATAGTTTTCTACGGCAAAACGGCGGGCGTTTTCCGCCATCATTCTGCACCAATCGCCATTATTTTTAAGCTCTCCGATGGCTCTTGATATCTTTTGGATATCCTCAGGCGGCACACAGACTCCGCATCCCGTCTCATCGATGAGGCTCTTGACTTCGGAATCGGCGCGGGCCAGTCCCAAAATGGGGCGGCCGGCCGCCATAAAATTGTAGAGTTTGGATGGGACGGATAGGAGGGATTTTTCTTTGTCCAGAGGAACAAGCAAAACGTCGCTCGAAGCCAGTAGATGCGGCAGGTCTTCATAGGGCTGAAAGGGCAAAAAGAGCACGTTTTTTAAGCCCAGTTCAGCAGCCTTCTTCTTTAACTCCGGCTCCTTCAATCCCTCTCCCACTATAACAAAAAGAACATCTGTATCGCTTTGGAGATTCTGGGCGCTTTCGAGAATATTTCCCAAAGTCGCTATACTGCTGATGCTGATCGTTCCTGAATACATGATGACGAATTTATTGCCCAGCCCAAATTTCCGAGCGACGGCATTGTCCTTGGACAGAGGTTTCAACAGATCTGTATCAACCCAGTTGGGGATGATTTTGACTTTTTCCTGAGGAATTCCTTTATCGACAATATTTTTCTTGAAGCCTTCGCTGATAACGAGGATGTTCTCCGAATTGTCATAAATCCATTTTTCGAAGGCCTTGGCCATCTTGATGGCTGTGGGATTCTTGAGAAGGCCGGATTCGATCGACAGGTCGGGATGAATATCCTGGACATTGAGAATGACCTTGGCCTTCCTTAATTTCCGGCCGAAAAAGCCGGTGATCCCGAGCTGTAAGGGGGGCAGTCTGAGAAAAAGCACGTCATTTTTCTTGACTGAGAACAGATTGAGGATGGTCGCTGTGGTATACACGGTCCAGGCGATGAGCCTGCCAATGTGATGAGAAGTGAAATTGGTGAGATACCTTGTGACTTTGAAGCCGTTCTTCTCTTCTCTAAAAACCGGGCGTATTTTGTACTCACTGTTATGCGGAGGCCGCGGGAGTGTAGTTATAACTTCCACATCATGGCCCCGGGCGGCCAGATCGGTAGCCAGCTCGTTCATCAGAATGGGTGCGCTGCCGAATTCAGGCAGAAAGTACATGGTGTGAATCCAGATCTTCATGAACTCTCCTCTGCCGACTGCCTCTTTCCCCAAACATAAATGTAAGCCGTGGCCGTCAGAAAAAACAGCAGATCCACTCCGAAAAAGGCCGCCGTCGACTCAAAAAAAGTGCGAGCCGTCAGAGCCCCAAGGATCAATACAGATTCGATGAGAAACGGTTTATCGACGGCAGCCGCGTCTTTGATTTTCTGAAAGA
>CBFDBS010000101.1:0-8394 GCA_965603105.1 uncultured bacterium | reverse complement strand
AGTGAAATCCTGCTCAAATCTTCTTGTTTTTGCTCACACAAAATGGAAGAGAACCTTCTAAATCATTTCCAAACCGTTCACGGCTTTGGAAATTCTTTTTCCTTCAAGAGAGTGATCATTTCCGAGAGATCGGTTGTCGGACGCAGGCAGGAGTGGTCGCGGCAGACGTAAACTGCGGCTTTTCCTTCCTGGCTGGTCTGATTGGCGGTAAAGGGAGCTATCTTCCTTATGGTTGAGTCCTTTTCTCCATCGGGGAGGAAAAGAGCAACTCTTTTGGGCAGATATTCAGTCATAAGCCGTTCGAGCATTTTGTGTGTGTCCTGGGCATGGCGTCGTCCGCAAACGACGGCCTCGAATGTCGGGCCCAGGGCGAAATCAAGAGAGGATAGAAAGAACGTGTAGGCAGTGGGATGCTGCTCCACATCTACGGCCATAGCTTCACTCATTTTGTCAGCCATCGTTTCGAATTCGGATTTGCCTGTCAACCGGGACAACCGCAGGAGGTTCAGCAAGGCAACTGAATTTGAGGAGGGGATGGCTCCGTCATAGGCCTCTTTTTTTCGAATGAAGAGGTTTTCCGCTTTTTGATGGGTGAAATAAAAACCTCCGCTTTTGGAATCCCAAAAGTGAGTGTTGAAGATATCCTGCAGCCGCAGTGACGACTCCAGCCAGTGCTCCTCAAATGTGGCTTGATAGAGTTCAACCAAACCGAAAATCAAGAAGGCATAGTCATCGGCAAAGGCAGGGATTGAAGTCTCTCCTTCTCGGTAGCGGTGCATGAGGCCTATTTGTTCATCTGCCATCGAGTTCAGAATGAAATGTGCGGCTTCGGAAGCTGCCTCGGCACAACCGGGAGCGACGGCGGCTTGAGCCGCTTTGGCTAAGGCTGCGATCATGAGCCCGTTCCAATCGGTGAGGATTTTATCATCTCTGAGTGGCCGAATTCTCTGTTGGCGTACAAAATAGAGTTTTTTCCGGATCCTATTTAAAGAAATTTCAAGACTATCTTCTCCGGTTTTCAATTCGGAAGCCAGAGCTTCAAGAGGCTTGGTGATGTGCAAGATATTCCTTCCGGACTTTTGACCAGATGCCTCTTCGTTGAAGTTCCCTTCCTTCTCGAGGCCGTAAATCCGAACGGCCAGCTCCGCTTCCTCTTTATTCAAATGTTCATGAATCTCTGCCCAGGTCCAGGTGTAGAATTTTCCTTCTTCTCCTTCGCTATCGGCATCCTCGGCCGTATAAAATCCTCCTTCAGGGGAAGTCATGTCCCTCAAAACGTAGGTGAAAATTTCCTGAGCTGTTGTCTTGAGTTTCTCATTTCGTGTCACTTGATAGGCCTCAGAGTATGCTAAAAGCAGGAGGGCCTGGTCATAGATCATTTTTTCGAAGTGGGGGAGGAACCAGCGGCTGTCGGTCGAATAGCGGTGGAATCCCGACCCGATATGATCGAAGATTCCGCCGCGGCGCATAGCCGAGAGCGTTGTATTGACCATGGAGAGGGCCTGGGGTGCTTTCGTTCGGTGCTGGTAGCGGAGCAGAAAGAGCAGATGCTGCGGTGTAGGAAATTTTGGGGGAGGCGTGAATCCCCCGTTTTTCTCGTCGAAGTTATTTTTCAGTAGGCTGAACGCCGTATGAAGCGTATCCAGATTCAAGCCTGATGAGTATTCCCGGGCAGGGGCGGAGGTTAAGGCCTTGATGATGGTCTCAGCGGATTGGGCCAATTCACTCCTGTTGTTTTTCCAAAGGTGATCCACCCGGGGCAAAAGATCCAAAAGCCCCGCCTGGCCGAACCTGCTGTTCTTTGCGATATAAGTCGCTGCAAAAAAAGGCTTCTTCTCAGGCGTCATGATGATGGTCAGCGGCCATCCGCCGCGTCCGGTCATCAACTGGCAGACGTGCATATAGATGCTGTCGATATCAGGCCGCTCCTCACGATCGACTTTGATGGATAAAAATGAGCCGTTCAGTATTCCGGCCACTTCGTCGTCTTCGAAGGACTCCTTTTCCATGACATGGCACCAGTGGCAGGTGGAATAACCTACGGAAAGAAAAATAGGTTTGTCCTCTTCAGCCGCTTTGGCGAAGACTTCCTCTCCCCATGGGTACCAATCGACGGGATTGTGAGCGTGCTGGCGCAAATAGGGACTTTTCTCCTTGATGAGCCGATTAGGAGATTTATGCAGGGCCATTAAACACGAATCATGATCAAGAGCATTTTGAAAGGATCGATGGCTTTGATGGAGTGTGGTTTATGAGCAGGCATGATAAGCATTTCACCCTCGCTCACAATCATGGGCTTGCCGTCGACCGTGGCTTCCAGATTGCCATCCAGACAGAGGATTGTAGCGTCAAAGGGGGCGGTGTGTTCGCTCAGTCCCTGGCCTTGGTCGAAGGCGAACAGCGTTAGCGTCCCTGTTTTTTCCCTGACTATTTCGCGGCTGACGATGGACCCTTCTTGAAAGTTGATCAATTCTTTGAGTTTAAAAGGATCGGTTTTTATTGCATTTTCCATCGATGAAAGATTTTTGGTCGGGACGGGCGGATTTGAACCGCCGACCCCACGCACCCCAAGCGTGTGCGCTACCAGGCTGCGCCACGTCCCGACACAAAGAATGCTATTATACAGCAAGACGGTCAGAGCAGGCAAGAGGCTTGCTGTCTTTGCACTTCAATTGCGGCTTCAGTCGGAGTGGAGAGAAGAGGCGAGATCTTTGAGCTGCTCCCTCACCTGGAAGAGAACCTTTTTCAGCCGGTCCGGATGAAGGGAAACCGGAGTTCTGAGGCTGAACTCCTCTTCGATGCGTCTTTTCGCACCAGCCAGTGTCAATCCTTCTTTTTCCAGGAGTTCCTTCAGACGGAAAATGATATCGAGGTCTTTTTTTCGAAAGATCCTGTCCCCTGAAGCTGTGATGCCCGCATGGATGAAATAGAATTCTTTTTCCCAGGCTTCCACAGTTTGCGGAGAGATTCTAGTCAGGCGGCAGATCTCTTCCAAACGGTAGACAAGCTTTCCCGCTCCAGTCTCATTCTCTTTGCTATTTTCTTTCGTCCGCATCTCTTCTCCGGAAAGCCCCAAGGATTGTCCCTAAAGTTAGCACGGATGAGAAGAGCCGTCAAGTGGAACTCGGTTCCTTTTATCTGTATAATTGACTCGAGGTTGCGAGATGACCGAGAAAGACAGGCACACACCCTTAGCGGAAAGAATGCGCCCTCAATCTTTGGAACGCTTTTACGGTCAGGGGCATCTTATCGGCAAGGGGAAAATCCTCACCCAGCTCATCGAAGCCGAACGCCTGGTTTCCATGATCTTTTGGGGGCCTCCCGGTTCGGGGAAAACGACATTGGGATATATTCTGGCCCGCCATTTTCATTTTCCCTGCCTGTTTTTCAGTGCTGTTCTTTCCGGAATTAAAGAGGTCAAGAAGGTGATGGTCGAGGCCGAAAGCCATAAGAGTCTTTACGGTCAGCCCACCGTCATTTTTGTCGATGAAATCCACAGATTCAACAAGGCCCAACAGGGGGCATTTTTGCCCTTTGTCGAAAAGGGGGATATCATTCTTTTCGGTTCCACGACCGAGAATCCTTCATTCGAAGTCATCGCTCCTCTCTTGTCACGGATGCGGGTCCTCCTGCTCAATCCCCTTTCAGAAGGCGACCTTATGCGAATCCTCAAGGAAGCACTCGGCGATAAGGTGAAGGGCTTGGGCTTTCGAAGTCTAAAACTGGACAGCAAAGCTCTCCAAATGATCATCGATTATGCCGACGGTGATGCAAGAAGGGCACTCACCACACTTGAGTTGGCCGCCGATGTGGCCAAAAAAGAAGCGATCTCAACGGAAGAAGTGAAGGAAGCCCTTCAGAAAAGGGTTCTCCTGTACGATAAAAAAGGAGAAGAGCATTTCAATCTCATCTCCGCTCTTCATAAAAGCCTTCGAAACAGTGATGTCGATGCCTCGTTGTACTGGTTGGCCAGGATGATCGCTTCGGGGGAAGATCCGCTCTACATTGCCAGACGAATGGTCCGCTTCGCTTCCGAGGATATAGGCCTCGCTGACCCTCAGGCACTGGCCATCGTTCTCCATGCCAAACAGTCCTATGAGTTTCTCGGCTCCCCTGAGGGAGACCTCGCCCTGGCTCAAGCTGCCATCTATCTGGCTTCAGCTCCAAAGAGCAATCGAGCTTATGTCGCTTTCGGGAAAGCGATAAAAGATGTCGAAGTTTGTCCTTTTGAACCGGTCCCCCTTCACCTCAGGAATCCTGTCACAGGACTGATGAAAGAAATCGGCTATGGCAAAGAATATGTCTACGCCCATGACTTTGTAGATCTGACAACGGCGATGGAGACCTTTCCAGAAAGATTCAAGGGGCGCAAATATTATTATCCCCAAGATCTTGGGCTGGAGAAGGAGATCAAAAAACGGATGGACTGGTGGGAAAAAGTGAAGTTGAAATTGAAAGAAGAGAATTTTGCGAAATCGGAACAGGAGCGGAATAAAGAAACCGGAATTGAAGAAAGATCGGAGGAAGCGGCCAAGAAAAGAAAGAAAAAATAGGGGAAGGGGAAGCCTGTCCTATTCTTTATTCTCTTTCAGCAGGTAATAAATTTCCCAGCTGATGTCATCGGCCACGCAGCCCAAACAGGATTTCTCGGTGGTTGCCAGCTCTTCATCTTTGATCTTTTCCTTTAAGATGTTTTTGACTCTCTTTCGGATTTTATAGAGCTGGATGTAATTGATCATTCGTCGGTTGCACTTCCATCATATCAGCAGTTTGGTACCATGTAAAGATTGAGGTCGTCAAAAGAAAAATGCTAAGATAGCTCATTGAGCGATGAGAAAAATACTGCTACTCATGGGGACTCTTCTTCTTCTGAGTTTCTGTTTTCAGGCTAAAATCCGTCTGCTGCCTTACCCGGAAGGCATTGTCTTTCCGGTCGAACAGGCGAGTGATATCGCCTATGAGGGAGAGATCGCCGGCGAGATCTTTCAGGAAAAAGAGTTTCTCTTTTTCGCGACTTGGGGAGGAGATATCTTCTGTCTGGAAGGTTCAAACAGAAACCTTCAATGGAAAATTCAAATTGGTGAGCCTCTCGCCGTCCCTCTGAATCTGTCTGAAGAATTCATCTTCGCAGCCGACCAAACGAACACGCTTCACTGCCTGGATCTGCGTGGCAATCGCCGCTGGCAGAAAACAATTGAGAGCAAAATCACGGGTCCGGCGGCCAGAATCGGAGAGGCCGTCTGTTTCGGTACGGAAGAAGGGCACTTGGTGGCTCTGAACAGAAACGACGGTCGGGAGATTTGGAGGTATTCGACCGGAACGGCCATACGTTCGAATCCTGTCGCTATCGAAGGGGGCATTGTTTTTGGATGCGATGATCACTTCCTGTATATTCTGGATGAAAATGGATCACTAGTTTCCCGTTTCGAGATGGAAGACAGGATTGGTGCTACGCTTGGTTTGGATGGTCAATTCCTCTATTTCGGCATGGAAAATGGATCTATCATCAGTTTCGACTTGAAGCGGGGGATTATCCGCTGGAAAGTCAAGACAAGGGGACTACTATCCTACTCTCCCATCGTCGTTAAAAACCGAGTCTATTTCTTGACCTGGAACAATATCCTCTATTGTGTGCACCGAATCACCGGATCTATCCTCTGGTGGAAGGCGATCCCTTCTCGAATACCTTTCCGGCTGTTGATTGTGGAGGACAGAATTGTGGTTTCGTCGCTTTCTTCTACTCTGATCTGCTTGGACGGCGAAACCGGAAACACTTTGGGCCAAGCGGTTGTCGGCGGGGAGATGAAGTCGAATGCACTATGGGTTCCTCCCCATCTGCTCGTTTGTGTTTTTGATAAAGAAAAGGGGAAGGAAAAGCTTTTAGTCATGAAGAAGCAGGTCAAAATTGCCTTTTCCGCTTCTCTCGAGTCTCCTCAAGTGACCAACACGGAAATTCTTTTTTCAGCCGAAGCGATTGGTTTCCATCAACCTCAATTTGAATTTTTTGTTGTCGAGGCCGAAATACGAAGAACAGTTCAGGAAGGATCTGAAAAAAGTCGATGGGCGTGGTTCCCGTCTGAACCGGGCACTTACAGAATCGGCGTAGCTGTCCAGGATGAAAGGCTAGCCGCTGAGTTTGAGATTCCATTTGTTGTTGAAAAGGAGAAACCCCGGGTCTCTCTTTCTTCTTCCGCTTCTTCCCCTCTACACGCCAAGTCGGATCTTCTCTTTTCAGTTTCTTCGACGGGCTTGACCGAACCCGAATATCGATTTCAAATATTTCGTCTCCTTAGAATTCCCTTCGGGACCGGCGGATTTTTACTCCTCGAGGAAAAGAACCAGGGAGACGTAATTCAAGAATCCCCCAACGCCGGGAACTGGACCTGGACACCTCAAACCGAGGGCCTTTTTCTGGTTCATGTTGTCGCCTCAGACAGTGCGGGGAGAGCTGAGACGGCCAAGTATTTTTTGATCTCGAAGGGAAAAATTTGATATAAAAGTTATCTCAGGAAAGGAGAGTGCGATGAACAGAGATGAAGCGCTAAGTCTACTTAAACAACACTTGAAGAATAAGAATCTGGTCAAACATTCATTGGCGGTCGAGACCTGTATGAGGGCCCTGGCCGAACGGCTCAATCAAAATGTGGAAAAGTGGGGATTAGCAGGTATCCTCCATGATCTTGACTATGAAATAACGGAAAAAAGCCCCGAACTCCACACAAAGGAAACGGTGAAGATATTGGAGGACAAGGGAGTCGAGCAGGAAATCATACGCACCATTCAGGCACATGCGGGCCAAGTCGAATGCAAGAACGCCATGGAATGGGCTATCTATGCCATCGATCCTTTGACAGGTTTGATCATTGCGGCAACTCTCATGCATCCGAGTAAAAAACTCGGTGAGATCGATTTGGGATTTGTCGAAAGGCGCTATAAGGAGAAAAGCTTCGCCAGGGGAGCAAGAAGAGAGGATATTGAACAGATCAAAAATATTGGTTTGGACCTGGATGAATTCATCAGCATTTGCATTGGAGCCATGCAGGGAATCAGTGGCGACCTCGGCCTTTGATCCTTTCGAGGTGAACATGGAGAGATCAGTTCAGGTTAACGGTCATCTTTTCGATTGGGAAGAGAATCTGACCGTGGAAAAAATTCTGCAGAGCGTTGATGTGGGCTACAGGATATTCATCGTCAAAGTCGACGATGTTATCATTAAAAAGGAGCATTATGGGAGCAAAGCCGTTCCGGAGAGCGCACAGATTCGAATTTTTCCTCTTCTCTCCGGAGGATAGGCCTTATTAATCTGGAAGAGAACCACCTGGATTATTTACTCGCTTCTTTTTTGAGTACTGAAGATGTGTGCTGCCGGGAAAGAAACTCTTTTTTTAAGACTGTCTAGCATGTATAATAAATCCCTTTCTTGCTCTTTTTACGTGAGTCCGAAGCGACTCCGTTCAGAGAGAATAAAGCAAAATAATTGAGGAGGAGAGTATGAATGGCATCATAAAAGTTCCGATTCCTAAGAATGAGCCCGTCAAGAGTTTTGTGTCCGGGTCAACCGAGAAGGCGTCTTTGAAAAACCAATTGAGGAAAATGCTGGCTGAAGAGATCGAAATCCCAGTCATTATCGGCGGCCAAGAAATAAGGCCAGGCCAGCTGGCGGATTGTCGCTGTCCCCATGACCACAATCATCTTTTAGGGAGATACCATAAGGCCGGTCCGGATGAGATCGCCAGGGCTGTTGCCGCCTCAAAAGATGCCTGGAAGGATTGGTCGGAAATGGACTGGGTATCGAGATCGGCTATCTTTCTACGAGCGGCCGAGCTCCTGGCGACCAAATACCGAGATGTGCTCAATGCCTCAACCATGCTCGGGCAGTCCAAGACCGTTCATCAAGCCGAAGTGGATGCGGCCTGTGAGCTGATCGATTTTTACAGGTACAATCCTTTCTATATGAGGCAAATTTACGACCAACAACCGGATTCCGCTCCCGGAATATGGGATTATGTGGAATACAGGGCTCTGGAGGGATTTGTTTTTGCCGTCACTCCCTTCAATTTCACCTCCATCGCCGGAAATCTCCCAACGTCTCCGGCCATGATGGGGAATACCGTCCTTTGGAAACCCGCTTCATCGGCGGTCTATTCAGCCTATTTTCTCATGCAGCTGTGGAAGGAGGCCGGACTGCCCGATGGAGTGATCAACTTCATCCCCGGCCCCGGACGGCACGTCGGGGATCCCGTTCTGGTCCAGCCTGATTTGGCCGGGGTTCACTTCACAGGCAGCACGGCGGTTTTCCAGGGTATGTGGAAAACCATTGGCAACAGCATCATGAATTACAAAAGCTATCCCCGAATTGTGGGAGAAACGGGAGGAAAGGACTTTGTCTTTGTT
>CBFDBS010000100.1:0-8442 GCA_965603105.1 uncultured bacterium | reverse complement strand
ATTTGCCGACTCTCTCTGCCTCGCTCTTGGTTTTGGCTCTGACCTGGCTGTGGACATTGAAACCTGTATGGCCCCATCCGGGGCTGTGCCTCCTTCGGTCATCAAGACATGGATATGAGGATGGAAGTTGATGCGATCACCGAAAGTTTGGATCACGGCCACCACTCCCGGCATAAGCTCAAGGCCTGTGGCTGTGTGCAGGAATTTCACAAGCGCTTGCACTGCAGAGAGACAGAGCGAATTGAGGAGTTTCCGCTTGTAACGGAAGAACAGACGCAGCATCTTGGGGATGGTGAAGACGACCTGCCGGTGGGGGACACTGGATGCGGGCAAATCCACACATCGGATTGCCGCAGTCGAGATACTTCTCGACAACATCCTGGATCACAGGACGAAAATACCCGTACTCCTTCTCGAACCGATGCTCATATTCTCGAAGGAACCGCTCAAAATAATAAAAGAACACCCGGTAAAACACCGTGTGTTCCGGATGACGCTGGCGGTAGATCCCTGCCACGGCAGGGAGGATGATTCATGAAATGGGCCAAGGAACTGAAAAGAGCCTCAAAGACTGGATACGCCTGGAATACTTCAGTGAAAAGTCAGGCTATTTTTTGTAAGGATGTCATCAGATGTTGACGATGGAAGGTATATTTTGACAACCAGCGGTGTCGGGAAAATAGCTTTCCCCATATGAGTTCCTTGACTCTTATCCTGAACTACTCTATGCTTACAATCATAAATAAGTTAAAAGATAATGGGCTTATTGCTCAGGTTATAGGTCCAGATAGGGCACATAACCTGTTCATTAGAACTCGGGCTAAAAATGGGTTTAAATTGGCGCTAACTAACTTTAAAATCAGCGAGTTAGAACTACAAGGCGGCCTTCGATCAAGAGGGCTCATTACCCTGAGGTCGCTGGTTCAAATCCAGCCCCCGCTACCAAATCCATCACGCTTCACCTCAATTTTCACCTGCTGCCGTTGTGAAATAGACATATCATGCTGAGGTAAAGGTATCACGCCCAAACCGACGATATCAACGTCACAAAAATCATCATAATTTCATCTAAAAAGCAAACCCATAGGCTTAAGCTAGACTCCATCCTCGAATCAGAAAAAACAATCCCAAAAGCCCTCAGAAATATTCCAACCTGCTACCGTAATAAGAGTTTAACAAGACCGCCTTCACACCGATTGAAGGACTTTTGAGGATATTATATAAAAGGTTGAAAGAAACGTTTACGGTTCATATGTAAAGGGATAGGCTCAATCTTGATAAAACAGGTTGTCAGAAGTATTTATTCCAAATCTCTCTTTATCGTCTTGATAGATATGCTTAGTCTTCAGGAAATTCATTCGGGATATTCCCGTGTTGCATTGCAGCATCATCTAAAGCTAATAAGGATTCCGGATGATCTGGGATTAAATAAGGATTGGGGAAGATTATCGTCATTACAATTTTGTCAGGAGCTGTTGTCTCGTCAAACGGCTAGGCCGAGATGATCCGCAAGGTCTATGAAGTGGACCCGATGGTCTGCCATCAATGCGGCGGCACGATGAAGGTCATCGCCTTCATCACCGAATACGCCGTGGTCGACCGTATCATCAACCACCTCAAGCTGAAATTTGTAGCGGAGAGAGCTCCGCCTCCTCATATGGTCTCTCAGGAATTCTTCTTGGACTCCGGGGCTCCAGCTGATTATTTTTCATGATTTTCTCCTTGATCAGGGAGGAGAAGTCTGGCTGATTTTCGGCATTTTTTATCGTCTCTGCAACTCATGAGGCGTTTTGGCCCACCAGCAGCGACATCCGATGGTCCTTGACATCTATTTTGTCTGGATTTATATTTGTTAACGATAACTGAATGGGAAAATGAGAACTAAAATGCATTCCCAGCCAGCACTACAGAAAAGGAATTTCTTATCTTTTCATTTCAGAGTCGTCCCTATTGGGCTGTAAGGATCCATCTTTGCGTCTGCTGGGATGGGTTAGCAAAGCATAAATTCTTTTAAGGAGTTTTATGTCTATGGTTAAAATAAAGGCTTATTTGATAGGACCACTGGTTCTTTTTCTGGGATTTTTTCTTTTTCTGATATTGTCTTCCGAAAAAGCGGAAACGCCTCAAGCGGACTCTTGGGGGCTATTGGAAGGAGGATGTACCTCTATCATGGTGGGGAGAGATGCGTCTGCAGATGGATCGACCATGACGACCCATAGCTGCGACTGCGCGGTGTGTGATTTTACATGGCGGCATGTCCCGGCTCAGGATCATCCTCGGGGCGCGACTCGAAAAATTCGGGCGATCTCACAATATGAAGCATGGGATCCTCAGAAAGGGCTCAAATGGGATCTGGTCAATACGGAGAAACTGACAAGGTTGGAAATCCCCCAGGTTCCGCATACTTATGCCTATCATCACGGAATGTTTGGTGTCATTAACGAACATCAACTGGCCATCGGCGAATCTTCCGTGGGATGCCGTGCCGAGATGAGAAATCCCGCAGGTCTGATGAATCTTACGGAGTTGAGCTTGATCGCGATGGAGCGATGTCAGACAGCCCGTGAAGCCATCAAACTGATGGGTTCCTTGGGAGAAACGTACGGATACGGACTGGACAGTGGCGAGATGCTCTCTGTCGCAGATCCCCGGGAGGTGTGGATATTTGAGATCATGCCGGTCGGCCCCTTGTGGACTCCTGAAAGTGGAAAACCTGGAGCCTTGTGGTGCGCCCAGCGTATTCCGGATGACGAGATCGCCGTATGTCCGAATGAAAATCAAATCGGAGAGATCGACCTTGACGATACGGATTATTTCATGGCCTCCCCAAATGTTATCTCCTATGCAGTGGAAAAGGGCTGGTATGATCCAAAGAGCGGTCAGCCGTTCAACTGGAAAAAGACCTATTCTCCCTGGATAAAAAGCTATGAAAATCATCGTCTCTGGCGGGCTTTCGATTTGCTGGCTCCTTCCTTGAATCTCGACCCCAAAACACCCAATGACGAATTTCCGTTTTCGGTCAAGCCGGATCAGAAGGTGACAGTCGCCGATATCATGAGAATTCACCGTGATCATTATGAAGGCACGATCTATGACTGTACCGACAAACTTGTCTCTGGTCCTTATCACAATCCGATTTCGAATAACCCTTACGTCTTTGAGCTGGACGGCAAAACATATGGTTTCAACCGTCCCATCGCCTTGGGTCACTGCGAATACACCACCATCACTCAATCCCGTGCGGGCATGCCGGACGGCATCGGGGGATTGGTATGGGTCGCATTGGGTGTGACTCCCACCTCTTGTTTTGTCCCCTTTTATGCCGGCATTACTGAAATCCCTCACTCTTTTACCATCGGAGACCACTGGACCTTTAACCGGGATTCCGCACGCTGGGCTTTCATTTATGTTGATTTTAATTGCATTCCCAAGTACGCCTATGCTATTGAGGACGTCAAAAAGGCGCAAGCGAAGTGGGAGGGGGAGGCCCTAGCACGTCAAACTGAAATCGAAGAAAAAGCCATGGCTCTTTATGATGAAAGCCCGGATAAAGCGGCGGAGTTTCTGACCGGCTACTGCCTGGACAATGCCAAGAAAGTCATCGATGCTTGGTGGAAGCTCGGGGATGATCTGCTGGTAAAACATCATCAGGGTTATCTCTATACCGAAGACCGAAAGCAGATACAGGTGGGATATCCCGAGAAATGGCTCCGTTTGTTTGTGGAACACGACAGAATGGAACCGCTTCCTGAGAGGAAATAACATCGCCCACTGTTTGGCTTGATTGTTGTGTTCAGAAATCTTCGAATTCTAGCCTTCGATAATCGATTTGAATCGATTATTTTGGATAGCGGCAAGGGGAATAGCCATGATGCAATGCTCCCAAAGGAGAAGCCTATGCGAAAAATATCATCGGCGTTTGTGATCATTTTCAGCTTTGCCCTGATTCCTCAGGGGACGGAGGCCGCCCACACCCGGCTGCTGGATACAGCGACCTATCTGGAGATGGAAGATATCGGCAACCCTCAGATCTCACCCTGCGGAAGCCACATCCTTTTCGTCCGCAGAAGTGTTGACAAAATGAATGACCGGACACGAAGTCGTCTCTGGATCGTGGATGTGAAGGGCCACCGCCTGCGGGAATTGACTCACGGCCATGGGTCTGATTTCTCCCCGGTTTGGTCTCCGGATGGAAAAAGGATCGCCTTTCTTTCCGACCGGGACGGGACCGTTCAGGTTTACGTGCTGTGGCTGGATTCGCATGAGGTGGCCCAGTTCACGCACGTGGAGCACAGCCCGGTGGGTCTTCGCTGGTCCCCGGACGGCGAAACCCTGGCTTTCGGGATGTCTCTTCCTGTGACGCAATCACCGCTTCCGGTCACACTGCCTGAATTCCCCAAGGGAGCGAAGCTGGCCGAACCCGCCAAAGTCATCGACCGCATTGTCTGGGGTTATGACGGCCTGGGCGACATCCCCAAAGGTTTCATGCATATTTTTACCGTGGACGCAAAAACAGGGGGAACGCCACGGCAGATCACCTCCGGAGATTTCACCTATCATGACCCGCGGCATTTCTGGTCCTGCGACCCGCAATGGGGGCGTGACGGCCGAACGATCTTTTTCGCCTCTCTTCTCAAGCCGTGGGATGAAGTAGAAATGGAAATCAATGAATGTGACATCTATGCCATGGACTTGGAATCAGGAGACATAAAGCAACTGACCGAACGGGACGGCCCCGACCGGGGCATGCGGATTTCCCATGACGGGCGCTGGGTTGTCTATACGGGCTTTGACGACCGGAATTATGCCGATGGGAATATCTCCAGCCTGTATCTCATGGATATCCAAGGGAATAAAAAACGTTTGCTGGCCGGCAGCCTCCCCAGTTCGCCTGCAGACGTCACCTGGGCTCCAGACAGCAGCGGCGTGTATTATCTCATAGCGGAAAAGGGTCTTTCCAATCTTTATTTTGTCTCCCTGGACGGGAATATCCGCAAAATCACAAAGGGGGATCATTATCTCTCTTCCTTCACTTTGGCGGATAACGGACAGGCCGCCGCGATCTGTTCCACCCCTCACCGGCCGGGATACCTGGTCACTTTTTCACTGGGGCAGCCTGAAAGCCTGACCACGGTCGTCGATGTCAACAGCGATGTCCTGAAGGATGTGAAGCTGGGTGAAGTTGAAGAAATGTGGTTCCAATCGCCGGACGGCCTGAATCTTCAGGGATGGCTGATCAAACCGGCTGAATTCGAGGACGGGAAAAAATATCCCCTGGTGCTTTGGATCCATGGCGGGCCATATGCCATGTACTCGGTGAGATGGAACTGGGCCTGGCAGAATTTCGCGGCCGAGGGATATGCGGTTCTGTATATGAACCCAAGAGGCAGCACAGGATACGGCCAAGATTTTGTCGACGGCATCCAATACAGCTATCCCGGAAAGGATTATGATGATTTGATGGCGGGTGTGGACGCGGCGGTGGCGAAGGGGTTCATTGATACGGAGAATATGTTCGTGTGCGGGGGCAGCGGCGGCGGCATCCTAACCTCTTATATCGTCGGCCAGACCGGCCGCTTTCGGGCGGCCTGCGCCATGCGGCCGATCGTCAATTATATATCCGCCGCCGGAACCGCCGATGATCCGACGGATAAATACAGCTGGTTTAAACAACCGCATTGGGTCAATCCCCTGGATTGGTATCAACGCTCGCCCATCGCTTCCGTCGGCCGTGTGACCACACCGCTCCTGCTCATGACCGGCGAACTCGATCTCAGGACGCCCATGGGACAAAGCGAAGAATTCTTCAGGGCCTTGAAAATGCAGCGTAAAGATACGCTGTTGATCCGCATGCCGAACGAATACCACGGGTGGAGACGGCCTTCCCACCAAATATTGAACCAGCTGTATTTGAGGGCCTGGTTTGAAAAATATCGGACCCGTTGATTTTCCCGTCCGGATACCCGGACGGTTTTTAAAACATTTTAGTGACCTGTCGGCATGAAGGAAATATAATCGGTTTAAAGGAGATCACATGAATCACGGTCATCGATGCTTCAAAGGCAATGCGTTTGGTTTTCTGATGTTGTCCGCCGCTCTGTTGTTCAGTCTTTCCTGCAGTGCGGACGGCGGCAAAGATGCCGCCCCGCTCCGGTTTGAGATTTCTTTTTCCGGAAACCTCGCTCAGGAAGCCCAGGATGGAAGGATCCTGCTGATGCTGGCGGAGGACCCGAACAGTGAGCCCCGCTTTCAATTCTGCCCCATGTTCGGCATCAATGTCGACGGGTTGGCTCCGGATGAACCTGCCGTCATTGATGGAACGGTTTTCGGCTTTCCGGCCGACAGCCTGGCGGATGTCCCTGCCGGAGAGTATTATGTGCAGGCGCTTTTCAACCGTTATGAGACTTTCCACCGAGCCGACGGACACAGCGTGAAACTGCCTCCGGACAAAGGCGAAGGGCAGCAGTGGAACCGCAAACCCGGGAATTTCTTCAGCACACCGGAAATGATGGCCATCGATCCCTCCGAAAAAAAGACCGTTAAAATCGTCATGGACCGGCAGATTCACGATTTTCCCGAAAGAGAAGACAACAAATACATCAAGCATATCCGAATCCAAAGCGACCGGCTCACCGAGTTCTGGGGGCGTCCCATGTTTCTGGAGGCCATCATCATGCTGCCGGAAGGGTTCGAGGAACATCCCGAAGCCCGCTACCCCCTGATGATCTATCACGGCCACCATCACCGTTATTTTTATACCCCCACTCTCTTCCGGGACACCCCGCCTGATCCGGGACAATCGAGCACCGACCGGAGCGACAGGGCCGGTTACGAGCTTCTGAATCAGGAGATAGCCTACAAATTCTTCAAAGCCTGGACCGGTCCGGATTTTCCCCGGATGATCATCGTCACCATCCAGCACGTCAATCCGTACTACGATGATTCTTACGCCGTGAATTCCGCGAATATCGGGCCTTACGGAGACGCGATAACCTATGAGCTCATCCCCTATATTGAAGAACACTATAGGGGTATCGGCGAAGGATGGGCCCGCTGCTTGTACGGCGGATCCACCGGCGGATGGGAAGTCCTCGCCGCCCAGATCTTTTATCCCGATGAATACAACGGATGCTGGTCTTTTTGTCCCGATCCCATCGACTTCCGGCAATACACCATCGTGAACATATACGAGCATGAGAACGCTTATTATGCCAACAACAAATGGAAGCTCGCTCCGCGCCCCGGCGCGCGGAATTATCTGGGAGAGGTTCGGGAGACCCTGGAAGAGGCCAATCACCGGGAACTGGTGATCGCCACAAAGGGACGGTCCGGCGGCCAATGGGACGTCTGGCAGGCCGTGTTCAGCCCTCTGGACGACGACGGCTATCCCAAACCGATATGGGACAAAATGACCGGTGAGATCGATCATGAGGTGGCCGCATACTGGCGTGAAAACTATGACCTGCGCTATATTCTGGAACGCGACTGGAAAACGCTCGGGCCGAAACTCAAAGGAAAAATCCATATCTATGTCGGGGACATGGATAATTTTTATTTAAACAACGCCGTTTACCTGATGGAGGATTTCCTGGAAAGCACCACCGATCCCTATTACGGCGGGGAAATCGATTACGGAGACCGGTTCGAACACTGCTGGAGCGGGGATCATGACAACCCGAATTCCCTGTCGCGGTTGACCATCAACTTGCGGGTGGCGCCCAAAATGATGGAGCGCATTTTGAAATCCGCTCCGAAGGACGCCGACCTGACCAGCTGGCGCTACTGAGACGGCGAGGTCAATTGTCACCCCGCTCTCCTCGGCTGCCATCAGGAGATGCTGCTGAACAACTCGAGGCGGAGGTGGCCGTCCGGCCTCCCTGGATTACCGGAGGGAATCTTCTTTGATACTTAAAAGCAAAGAGCCTTTTATTCTTTCAAGCCTCTGAAATATTTCACTTGAAACGTCATATTCCATAATATCTCCTCATCAATTTTGCAAATAAATATTAGATTCTTGTTATCGCCAAGATAAATAAAGTTATCTTCCAAAAAAAGAATCTTTACATTTATACAATGGGCATAGATAAATACTATCCTTGGGGAAAGGATTAAAAAAGGCATGAATACGCCCAAAATTTGAATACTCCTTCCTTTTTAGAAGGACTGGATTCTCTTTTTCTAAATTTTGATATATTTCTTTTGCTTCTTCGCACGCTGCTTCTGTTAGACTTTTATACCCTATGTTCGCCATAATTTGCTCGGCTTTCATGAAATTCCTTGCGGCCTCTGAGGGCTTATGCATTCTCAGATATTCCTTTCCAAGGTAGAAATAATCCCACGGATAGAATGGAGCCCTGGATAAAATTTTAAGCAAGCAGATTTTATTCTTAACTGTCTTTATAAGATTCTTCTTTTTACTGTGCATTGCATTATCCCAAAACT
>CBFDBS010000099.1:0-8448 GCA_965603105.1 uncultured bacterium | reverse complement strand
AGATCGCCATCGCCCGGGAGATCGAAAGGGGAGAAAAAAGCATCATCAAAGCCCTGTCAAAAACTCGGCTGGTGCTCAATGAGGTCCTCGCTTTAGAGGAAAAGATGTTCGAAGAAGAGGACATCATCCAGGAAATGTTCGAAACAAGCGAGGATGATTTCGTCGAGGGAAGGCTTGAAGAAAAGAAAAAAGAAATCCTGGATAAAATCAAACATATCCGTAAGCTTGGCGCTGAACTCACCAAAATCCCAAGTCTTAAAAGAAACGCCATCGCCAGAGGCCGGATCATAGTCGAGATGAGCAGCATTATCCGCAATCTTAATATCCGGCCCAGCTACCGTGAAGCCGTCATAGAAGACCTCCGCAACAAACTGAGACATGTCAACGAATTGGAGGAGAACAAGGAAGAGCTGCAGATCCAGCTCAGCCAAGCCACAAAGAAACAGAAGAACAAAGAGCTTGATCAGAAGAAAAAAGAAATCACCTCACAACTCCGGAACTACAAAAGAGAAATCGGAATCGATCCTCAGGGATTGCGAAGAATTGTGCGCTCCATCACCACAGGAAAAAAAATCAGTGAACAGGCTAAAAAAGAGCTTGTTGCCGCCAACTTGAGGCTTGTCGTTTCCATAGCCAAAAAATACAGCAATCGCGGCTTGCAGTTCCTCGATTTGATTCAGGAAGGGAACATGGGGCTTATGAAGGCGGTCGACAAGTTCGAATACAGGAGAGGATACAAGTTTTCGACATACGCCACATGGTGGATCCGGCAGGCCATCACACGGGCTATTGCCGATCAGGCCCGGACGATCAGAATTCCTGTCCACATGATCGAAACCATCAATAAGCTGATAAGGGTCTCCAGAAGCCTCGTCCAGGAGATCGGCCGTGAGCCAACAAGTGAAGAAATATCCAGGAAAATGGATTTGCCCATCAACAAAGTCCGTAAAATCATAAAGATCGCCCAGGAGCCGATTTCTCTCGAAACCCCGATCGGCGAAGAAGAAGACAGTCATCTGGGAGATTTTATCGAAGACAAAGTTTTGCCATCGCCTCCCGAAGCAGTCATTCATATCAATCTGAGAGAACAGATCGAGGATGCCCTCAAGACACTCACCGAACGTGAAGCCAAGGTTCTCAAGATGAGATTCGGACTGGGCGACGGGAATGAACACACTCTGGAAGAAGTGGGACAGCAGTTCAAAGTCACTCGTGAGCGAATAAGACAGATTGAAGCCAAGGCATTGAGGAAACTGAAACATCCCAGCCGGAGCCGGAAACTCAAATCTTTCACCAACGGAAACTAGATCCCCCCACGTCGCCCGATAGCATCTCCAAAACCGTTTGTGCCACCCATTCAATACGGTCTTTATTACGGTATTGGATGTGCTATCGGCCGCTTTAATTGACTTGAATTTTTATATTTGCTATAAGGTAGAGAGAGGGCCTATAGCTCAGCGGTAGAGCCACCGGCTCATAACCGGCAGGTCCCAGGTTCGAATCCTGGTAGGCCCATTTACTTTTGAGGAAAAAATGTGGAAATTGAATTTGACTATTTGAAACAACTCCAACATACCGATGTTAAACTAAAAGAAATCTCTGCCTTCCTCAAAGACGTCCCCTCAAAAATCCAGGATATCGAAAACAGAATCAAAGACAGCCTCCAAGTTGTCTCTAAAGCCGAAGACAAACTTGCCGCCAATCAGAAAAAAAGACGGGACTTCGAAGCCGATGTCCAGGACACACGATCACTCGTCACCAAATTCAAACGCCAGCTGGGAGATGTCAAAACCAACAGAGAATACACATCGCTTCTTCACGAAATTGAGGAAGCTGAAAAAAAGGCAGACACTCTGGAAGAAGAAATCATCAGCGAGATGCTCCGGGCCGATGACATCGAGGAAGAGATAAAAAAGGCCACAGAGAAAGCCGATGAGGCAAAAAGAAAGCTCAGCAAAGAAAAGAATTTTCTCCTGCAACAAAAGGCAGAACAAGAAGAATTGAAGAAATTATACCTCGGGGAGAGAGAGAATTTAGGACCGAAGATCCCCAAGGATCAATTGGTACTCTATGACACCATTGCCAGAAAAAACAACGGGATCTCACTTTCTCCTGTCAACGAAGAATTTTGCTCCATGTGCCACATGCGCATCCGCCCTCAGGTCCTCAACGAGCTGAGAGAGGCCGCTTCGCTTATCCTCTGTGAAAACTGCGGAAGGATACTCCATTTTTAAAGGAGTCGGAAGTTTTTTTAGTATTTCAGGCTAGCTGACTTTGACTTTAGCCATCGAAACCACCTGATCTTCCTTTTCCAGGTTGATGATACGCACACCTTGTGTGGCTCTGCCGAGAGACCGAAATTTGTCAGTTTTAAACCTGATGACTTTGCCCAATTTGGTGATGAGCAAGAGTTCCTCTTCGGCGATACCCACCATTCCGAGGGCCTCTCCAATCTTTTTGTTGGTTTTCAGGTTGACAACCCCTTTCCCGCCCCTTCTGTGCCGGGGATAGAGATCGACATCTGTCTTCTTCCCGTACCCCATGCTGCTGGCTGTGAACACAAATCTTTCGTCATCTCCGGCGATGACCATGCCGACAATTTTGTCTTTTGGACCCAGATTGATCCCCCTCACTCCCGCAGCCTGACGGCCCATAGGCCGGACGTCCTTCTCGTTGAATTTGATGGCTTTGCCAAACCTGGTACCGATGACGATGTCCTTTTTGCCATTAGTCAGCTTGGCATAGAGAAGCTCCGTCTTCTTGTCCATAGACATAGCAATAATGCCTCCCTTCCGGATGTTCTTGAAATCGCTCAACTTGGTCTTTTTTATTTTTCCATCCGAACAGAGCATGACGATATATTGGTCTTCGGCAAATTCCTTGACGGCAACGACCGAGCTGACCTTCTCGTCCGGCGCCAATTCAATGAGGTTTTGAATGGACTTGCCCCTGCTAGAGACGCCCACATCGGGAATGAGCAGAGTCTTGAGCCAGTGCAGATGCCCTTTATTGGTGATAAACATCATATAGCTGTGTGTTGAACAGATAAAAAGGTCCTGAACGATATCCTCTGCCTTCATGGAGATTCCACGTCTGCCCTTTCCGCCCCTGATCTGGAATTTGTAATAGCTCAAGGAAGTTCGCTTCACATAACCCGAGGAAGTATAGGTGACGGCTACATCCTCCTCTTTGATCAAATCTTCCACCGTCAGTTCAGAAATGTTCTCCTCAAGGATCTCAGACCTCCTCTCATCCACATATTCTTTTTTTATCTGTTTGAGCTCTTCGATTATGATATCGAGAATCATTTTCTCACTGCCTAATATCTTGCGCAGCTGGATGATCAGCTTTTTGAGGTCGGCATACTCCTTCTGTATTTTGTCCCGCTCCAGGCGTGTCAGTTTCTGAAGCTGCAAATCCAAGATGGCCTGAGCCTGAATTTGGGTCAATCGAAATTGTGTGATCAAACCCTTTCTTGCCTGGTCGACCGTTTTGGAACCTCGAATGAGGCTGATGATCTCATCCAGATTATCCAAGGCGATTGTGAGACCCTCCAATATGTGGGCTCTCATCTCCGCCCTTTTCAGTTCGAATCGAGTGCGTCGGCGGACGACATCCTGCCGGTGAGAGATAAAATAACGCATCACATCCAGAAGTCCCAGGACTTTCGGCTGTTTATCGACGATGGCCAGAAGAATAATACCGAAGGAAGTTTGAAGCTGCGTGTGTTTGTACAGATTATTCAGAACGACTTCCGGAAGCTCCCCCCTTTTAATCTCGATGACGGCCCGCATACCCTCTCTGTCCGATTCATCCCTGATGTCGGCGATTCCTTCCAGTTTCTTGGCATTGACAAGGTTGGCGATGTTCTCGAGCAGTCTTGATTTGTTCACCTGATAGGGAATCTCGGTGATGACAACCTTATCCCGCTCGTTCTTCCGTCCTCTCTCGATAATGGCCCTGGCACGCAAAACGATGGTTCCTCTTCCGGTTTCATAAGCGCTCTTGATCCCTTCCACTTGAAAGATGTACGCTCCGGTTGGAAAATCAGGGCCGGGGACAAACTCCATGATCTTATTAAGAGTGGCTTGAGGATGGTGGATGAGATGAACGATTCCGTCAATGACTTCACCCAAATTGTGGGGAGGAATGTTTGTGGCCATACCCACAGCAATTCCAGAACTTCCATTGACCAAGAGGTTGGGAAATTTAGCGGGAAAGACTTCGGGCATTTTGAGAGACTCATCATAGTTGGGAATGAAGTTGACGGTATCCTTGTCCAAGTCTGCCATCAGCTCTTGGGCCAACTTTTTCATTCGGATTTCATTGTACCGCATGGCCGCAGGTGGATCGCCATCGATGGAGCCAAAATTGCCCTGGCCGTCCACCAAGATATTACGGAGGCTGAAATCCTGGGCCATCCGAACGATAGTGTCATACACGGCAGCATCGCCGTGGGGGTGGTATTTTCCTATGACGTCCCCAACGATACGAGCGGATTTCTTGAAGGGCCTATTCCAGACATTTCCGGCCTCATGCATGGCGAACAGCGTGCGGCGGTGAACGGGCTTCAATCCATCCTTGATATCAGGAATGGCACGCCCGATGATGACGCTCATCGCATAATCGAGATAAGCGTCCTTCATCTCTTCTTCAAGACTGACTATGGACAACTTGTCGTTCATTTTTTCTTCCTTGTTCATTCAGACGGAGTAAAGATCAGGGGCATCTCCTGAAAAGAGACAATCCCGTAAACTCATACATCCAGATTTTTTGCTGAGAGAGCATTTTCCTCGATGAAATTCCGGCGAGGTTCGACCTCATCCCCCATCAATATTGTAAAAACCTCATTCGCTTCAACGGCATCCTGGATGGACACCTTAAGCATAAATCTCTCTTCGGGATCCATGGTGGTTTCCCAAAGCTGGATAGGGTTCATTTCGCCCAGACCTTTATATCTTTGTATTGCGATTCCTTTTTTTCCCTTGTCGAACAGAAACTCGAGGAGCTTCGATTCATTATCTATCTTTGTCTGTTCACTGTTGCTGATGACCGTGAAGGGTGGCTTGTAATATTCAAACTCTTCGTGGATTTTAAAAAGGCTCTTGTACTCATAGGATGAGACCAGATCCAGGTTGACCTTACAGGAATCCCTCATGCCATTGATCTGGAAGTCGACAAACAATTCAAAGAGTCCATGCTCCTCATCCTTATTGAGCGTGGAAATAATCCCTTTTTCGGTTAATAGACTCTGGATGTCTTTCATTTTCTTTTGGGAACGGAGAAACTCCACATCTTTGACACCGCTGGCCAGAAGGATGTCGATGAGGAAAAAAGGATAGTTTTTTCTTTCGAGAATATGAATATAAGTTTTTTTTGCGATCAGACGTTGGAAAAACTTTCTGAAGTTTTCCCCCTTCAGAGGTTCCTTTTTCCGGCTAACCTTGACCTCGAAGTCCTCGGAGATCTTCTTGATGATGAATTTTTCGTAAGAGCGCTCGTCTCTGATATATTGAGACGATTTTCCTTTGCTGATCCTGTAGAGTGGAGGCTGGGCGATATAGAGATGGCCGGCCTCGATCAGTTTCGGCATCTGGCGGTAAAAAAACGTCATCAGCAGTGTCCGGATGTGCGATCCGTCCACATCGGCGTCGGTCATGATGATCACTCTGTGGTAGCGCAGCTTCTCGAGGCTGAAATCGGCCTGTTCGACACCGGTGCCCAATGCGGATATAATGATTCCGATCTCTTCACTCTTGAGAACTTTATCGAACCTGGCTTTCTCGACGTTGAGGATTTTTCCTTTAAGAGGCAGGATAGCCTGAAAACGGCGATCCCGAGCCTGTTTGGCAGAACCCCCAGCCGAATCGCCTTCCACCAGAAAGATCTCACACTCGGCCGGGTCCTTTTCCTGACAATCGGCCAGTTTGCCGGGAAGCGCAGAAGATTCCAAGACAGTTTTCCGGCGGGCCAACTCACGGGCTTTGCGGGCAGCCTCACGTGCCCTGGCGGCATCCAGGATTTTGGTCACAATTTTTTTGGAAATGCTGGGATTTTCCTCGAAATAGATGGCAAGCTGTTCATTGACAATGGATTCAACAATTCCCCTGACATCGCTGTTCCCCAGTTTGGTCTTTGTCTGCCCCTCGAACTGAGGATTTTTCATTTTCAGACTCAAAACGGCACACAAGCCCTCACGCGTGTCATCCCCGCTGGGATTCTGTTTCAAGTCTTTGATGAGATTGTTGCTATTCCCGTAGTTGTTGATAGTCCGGGTCAAAGCCGTTTTGAATCCGCTGAGATGGGTTCCTCCTTCGGTCGTGTTGATATTGTTGACAAAGGAAAAAATGGTCTCCGCATAACTGGTGTTGTATTGGATGGCCATTTCGACAATAAGGTCATTCTTGTTGCTCTCGAAATAGATGGGTTTGGGATTGATCACCGTCTTGTTCTGGTTCAGATACTGGACAAATTCACGGATGCCGCCCTTGTACTGAAATTCACGGTTTTTGTCCGTCCGCTCATCCGTAATACTGATTTTCAAACCCCGGTTCAAAAAGGAGAGCTCCCGGAGTCTTTGGCTGAGGATTTCGAAATTAAAATCGGTTGCCTCAAAAATCTCCGAGTCCGGCGTAAAAGTGATTTTCGTCCCTGTTTTTTTCGTTGTGCCGATCTTTTTCAGCTTCGTTGTCGGTATTCCTCGTGAGTAGTTCTGGACATAGACGCCTCCGGTTGTTTTAATCTCCATGTCGAGGTTTTCAGAAAGAGCGTTAACAACCGAAACTCCGACACCATGAAGGCCTCCGGAAACCTGGTAGGATTTGGCGTCAAACTTTCCGCCGGCATGGAGAGTCGTCATGACAACCTCAGCGGCCGGTTTCTTCTCCTTTTTGTGCATACCGACAGGAATTCCTCGACCGTTATCGATGACGGTTACAGCACTGTCAACATGAATGAGGACATTGATCTCCGTACAGTATCCCGCCAACGCTTCGTCTATGCTGTTGTCCACAACTTCATAGACTAAATGATGAAGCCCTTCAGGTCCGGTGCTGCCAATGTACATGGCCGGGCGCTTGCGGACGGCTTCCAAACCTTTGAGAACCTTGATGCTTTCAGCTGTGTATTTTTTTTGAGTCATTTTCTCACAGTTATGATATATGAATGGATAAAGGGACTGAAATTTCCGCTGAATCCGACAGGCATTTCATTCATAAAATATTATACATTTTATGGGGAAAAGTGTAAAGAAAAATCATTCAAAAAGCCCCCTTTTTTTCGCATCAAAAACTCACCTTTCCTTCTCCTCCGGCAGAGACGCTTGAAGCTTGATTTTTGGACATTCCTTAACTTTCAGAAAAGTTCTTCAGGCTGCCGTATTCTGCTCAAAGTGACGGACTCAAGAGTTGGAAAAGAGCTGCAAATTGACTATAATGGCGAAAAAGAAGTCTAAAAATGCCAGCCAATTTACCTCCACAGTACTTAGAGACGGAAAGAAAACTCAAGACAGCCAAGACTCCTCAGGAAAAAATGGCCATCCTTGAAGAGCTCCTGGCTATCGTCCCCAAGCATAAAGGGACGGAAAAACTGCAGGCTCTGCTCAAGACAAAAATAGCCAAGCTCAAACAGCTTTCTGCAAAAAGACCGGCGGTCGCCAGACACGGGGCGACCTTTCAAATCGAGAAAGCTGGAGCAGGACAGATTATGCTGATCGGGCCTCCAAATTCAGGAAAATCGATGCTTGTCGAATCCATCACCAACGCAACGCCGGAGGTGGGAGATTATCCGTTCACCACCCATGCCCCTTTACCGGCGATGCTGTCCTTTGAAAATATCCAGATTCAGCTCATAGACAGCCCGCCCATCACCGCCGACTACATGGAGGCATGGCATGTTGAAATGAGCAAAGTTGCTGACGTGATCCTGCTCGTTCTCGATCTCTCGAGTCCGTCACTTGTCCAAGACTATCGCACTCTCAGTCAAAAACTTAGAGAGAAGAGAATCGAAATAGAATCTTTTCAGACTCCCACTGAGGATGAGCATCGGCTCTTCCTAAAAAAAACATTGATAGCCGGCAACAAATTCGATCACTCTTCCGCAAAAAAGAACCTGGAAGTTTTCAAGGAGCACATTCAACCGCAATGCCCGCTAGTTCCGGTTTCGGCGAAAGAAGGACTCAATCTCGAACGATTGAAACTGGAAATATTCCAGATCCTCGAAATCCTGAGAGTGTACAGCAAGATTCCGGGGAAAAAAGTAGACAGGGATGAGCCCTTTGTGTTCAAAAAGGGAAGCACTTTAATGGCTATGGCCAAAACCGTTCACAAAGATTTCGCTTCAAAACTCAGATATGCACGGATATGGAACTCAGACAAGTTTCAGGGTCAGAAAGTCAACCGGGATTACGAACTGCAAGATGAGGACATCATCGAACTGCACATCTAAGGT
>CBFDBS010000098.1:0-8503 GCA_965603105.1 uncultured bacterium | reverse complement strand
GAACCGGCAATTGCAACGTTTTTTTAATAAATTGAGTTTATAATTAGTGGATGCATAAACCAGGCATTCACCTCCCCGAGAGGTGAATGCCTGTTTCTTTAAGGTTGTCTTCGATATGTCTTAAAACCTACCGTCCTTGAAGATAAATGCTCCATCCACAAGTACTTTCAATTGAATTTTTGACTGGATTGTGCTAACTTATCCAGACAAGTTAGGAGGAAAGGGCAATGAAAAAGACCCTATTGATCGTAGGCATCAGCTTCCTCGCCGGACTGCTGCTGGCCGGATATATTTTCGTCATTTTACCTGAAAATAAAGTACAAAATTCCAACTGGGAGGAACCTTCTTCTCCAAAGGTCTCATCAACTCTCTTTGCGGCTCCGTCGCCTCAAGAAAGGATAGAACTGGATTTTGCCACTATCGCCGAAAGAGTCGGACCGGCCGTCGTCAAAATAGAAGCCGATAAGTTGGAAACGAGAAGAGCCACCGGATTGTTCCAAGACGCCCCGTTTGACGACTTCTGGGATAGATTTTTCGGCACGCCGAGAGATAGAGAACAGGAATTCAGGTCAAGAGCCGGGGGGACTGGATTTTTCATCAGCTCCGACGGCTACATCCTGACCAATAACCACATCGTTGAAAATGCTATAAAAGTGAAAGTGACAACTCTACAGGGGAATGAATACATGGCCGAAATCGTCGGCACGGATTCGAAAACGGATCTGGGCCTTTTGAAAATAAAAGGCAGCGACTTTCCATATGCCAACCTGGGGAACTCGGATAACTTAAGGGTAGGAGAATGGGTTATCGCCATCGGAAATCCTTTGGGTTTTGCCCACACCGTAACTGCCGGAATCGTCAGTGCGAAAGGACGGCAGCTCTCAACCATTATCGACCTTCCCTACCAGGATTTCATCCAGACGGATGCGGCCATCAATCGCGGCAACAGCGGCGGCCCTCTGGTTAACATGAATGCCGAGGTTGTCGGCATCACCAGTATGATCTATACACCGACCGGAGGGAATATCGGCATCGGATTCGCCATCCCCTCCACCCTCACACAAAAAATCGTTAAGCAGCTCAAGGAGAACGGCAAAGTTGTCAGAGGTTACCTTGGAGTGAGTATGCGCCGCTTGGATATCAACGATGAACTCAAGGATCTTCTCAACCTCAAATCCAAAAAAGGAGCCCTCATCGAAACGGTCCAACCGGGGACGCCGGCGGACAAAGTGGGCCTCAAGACTTACGATGTCATTGTCGAGATCAACGGACAGCCCATCGAAAACCAAAACGATCTGCTCTTTAAAATAGCCGATATCAAGCCCGATACGAAAGTCGAACTCGTCGTTATCCGCGACGGAAAGGAACAGACATTTTCAGTGAAACTGGCCACAGTTGAAGATGAAGCTAGCCAAGAGACTCAAACGACCTCGGAAGATGACATCGGATATACGGCCCAAGATCTGACTCCTTCGATCTCTGACCGGTATGGTTTCACAACCCAGGAGGGTGTCCTCATCAATAAAGTAACCAAGTACAGCGAAGCCGAAGAAAAGGGCATCCAACTTGGAGATATCATTCTCGAAGTCAATAGACAACCAGTCAAAGATGTCCGTGAGTTCAACAGAATTATCAAAAAGCTGGACAAAGGACAGCCGTACCTCCTGCTATTGAGCAGAGAAAGGAGAGGAAGAGAGCCCCAGGAATTTATCGTCACCCTGAGGATCCCTGAATGAAATTCACCAAGTTTCACACCTTGGGCAACGACTTTCTCATCATCGACGAGCACAAAGCCAAAGGAATTGCCGAATTCGGCTCCATAGCCAGACAAATCTGCGACCGGCACACGGGAGTCGGAGCGGACGGCCTGCTGTTGATATCGATCAAGAACAAAGACAAAGGATTAGCCAATTTCAGAATATTCAACGCCGACGGAACCGAGCCTGAACTCTCCGGAAACGGACTGAGGTGCGCGGCCGCCTATCTCCACCACTACAACAAGATCGAATCGCCCCGTATACTTTTTCACACCATCGTCGGAGACAGGGAATGTGAACTCATCGAAAAGGACAGCCATCAGTTTAAAATTAAAATTGAAATGGGCTCGCCCAGACTGAGTTCGCATGACATCCCTTTCTACGACGGTTCCGTTTTGGAGAAAATCATCGATTATCCCCTTTCTATCCATAAAAAAGTCTACCCGGTCACGGTCGTCTCCATCGGGAATCCCCATTGTGCCGTTTTTTTCGACCGTTTTCCCGCCCGCATCGAGTGGCATCAGATAGGAAGGGAAATTGAACTTCATCCTTTTTTCCTCAAGCGCACCAACGTCGAATTCATCAGGGTCTGGAACCGCCACGAAATCGAAGTCCTCTTCTGGGAAAGAGGAGTAGGCGAAACCCTTTCATCAGGAAGCGGATCGTGTGCAGCCGCTGTGGCATCGATTTTGAAAAACCTGACAGACAAAAAGGTGAATGTCCGTACATCCATGGGCAGCCTTCTAGTCGAATGGGAAGAGGAAAAAGTGTATCAGACCGGGCCTTCGGAATTTGTCTTCGAAGGCAGCTATCCCTTCCAGATTTGATTCGCCGGCTCAACCGGTTCAATAAGTATAGCTGATTCCCAATCCAAAAATAATCGTATTCAGATTGAATGTTTCCCTTATGGGAACTCCAAAAACAGTCCCGAGCTTCTCTCTTTCTTTTCCTGCAGCGTAAGCATAAACAGCATCGATCTGGAATCTGCCCGCTTTATAGCCGATACCTCCGAGAAGAGTGAACTTGTCCACATCGATATTGGCAAAATCCAGAGTTTCTTCGGGTGTGGCCCAACGGTCCATACCGATCCCGGCGCGGAGGGCAAGAAATTCGCTGATCCAATATTCCGCACCTATTCTCCAGAGTAGGATATTCTTGAAATTCATCGGCTCCTCCGTGACCTGGTCACCGACTTCCGGGATGTTTTTTAGTGTCTTTTCTATTGTATCCAAAGCCGACCACATCGTGTACTGGGCGCTCGTCGATATCAGAAAGTTGTGAGAAATTCTGTACGAAAGACCCAATTCAAAGTCCCAAGGAAGTTTGAACCGCGTTTCTGAAGACAGATCCGCTTCGAAAGTTCCCAGTCCGGGGATGGAAAGAGGAACCGTCGTTTTTCCCGTCAATTTCATTGTGGTCGGACCTCTGATGCCGGCTCCGATACTCAGTCTCTCGCTGGGTTTGAGCATCAATCCCAAACCTAAAGCCAGGGAGGTCCCGTTCTCCTCGGTAGAGACATTCCCCAGAGTCTCCAAATACCGCCTGTCCTCGAGAAAAGACCTGTAAATATTAAAATTCAAACCGATAGAGACTTTCTCGCTGAACTCATATGCCAAAGTCGGCGTGAGAGAAAGAATGCCCATATAGGATTTGATGTACAGTCCGAGATCTCTGTTATCCCACTCGACTCCCCCGCCGGCATAGGGCACATACGCCCCAAAACCTAAAGTCAACCTCTCACCGGCTTTGAAGGCCAAAAAAACCTGGGGAATCGTCGCAGGAGATTTACTCTGGATGTTCCGTCCAAGCGAATCCGAATAAATATAAGTCGGCCAGACATTGAAACCGTTGAAAGTTACAGTGAAATTCTGATCTTGAAAAGCCAGACCGGCCGGATTGTAGTAGATGGCGCTGGCATCATCGGCAATCCCGGCGAAGGCGCCGCCTATGGCGATGGCCCTGCAGCCGATCAGCATGTTGTTCCATCCGCCCGCCCAGAGGACCGAAGCACCGAGGACAGTTAAAAACAGGGCTAGAAAGAGCGTTTTCCTCATTTCTTCCTCCTCTTTTTTAAAATTCCCTTATCAAATATAGCAAACTCATTGATTTGTCAATTAGCCTGGATTATTCACGAGTCAAGGCATCCTCTTTATGAAAAATAAAATGGAAGAACCAATAAAATTTAAGCCTTGAGGGGACGGATTAGGTTTTTACTCTTCCGCTTGTACTCTGTACTTTTTTGGGGCCGGAGAAAGCATGGAAGAAAACCTCATCTATTTTTTCGACAAACACAAATTCGATGTCCTTTTTTATTTTTTTGGGAATGTCGATCAAATCCTTTTTACTGGGAAGAGGAAGGATGACCATTTTGATTCCGGCCCGCTGAGCGGCGAGGACCTTCTCTTTAATTCCCCCCACTGGAAGGACATTTCCGCGGAGTGTAATTTCACCGGTCATGGCCACGTCCCATTTGATTTTTGTGTTGGTGCAGACCGAGAACAGGGCCGTCGCCATGGTCACTCCGGCCGATGGACCGTCCTTGGGGATAGCGCCCTCAGGGATATGGATGTGAAAATCGTTCTGTGAAAATATGCGTGAATCGATGCCGTATTCACTGGCATGGGCACGGGCATAACTCAATGCTGCCTGGGCCGATTCCTTCATCACCTCTCCTAAAGAGCCTGTCAGGGTTAGACCTCCTTTGCCTTTCATCATCGTAGCTTCAACAAAAAGGATTTCTCCACCGGCGGCAGTCCAGGCTACGCCTGTAGCCACTCCGATACGATCCTTCTTCAAGAGCTGGTCTCTGAATATCTTCGGAGGCCCGAGGTACATCTCTATATTCTGGGAGGTGATTTTGAACAGCTTCTCTTTTCCTTCCGCAACTTTTCTGGCGACTTTCCGGCAAACCGAGGCGATTTCTCTCTCCAGATTCCTCACTCCGGCTTCTCTCGTATAAAGAGAGATGATCTGCTGAATGGCCCCCTTGGTGAAGGCGATCCGTTTGTCATTGAGAGCGTGCTCTTTAATCTGTTTAGGAACGAGATGCCGCAGGGCGATCTGGAGCTTTTCCTCCTCGGTGTATCCAGGGAGATGGATGATCTCCATCCGGTCCCGAAATGCAGGCTGGATGGGATCGAGCAGGTTGGCTGTCGTGATAAACATGACATTGGAAAGATCATAGGGAACACCGAGATAATGGTCCCTGAAAGAGTAATTTTGCTCGGGATCCAGCACCTCAAGAAGCGCAGAAGACGGATCGCCCCGGAAATCGGCGCCGATCTTGTCCACTTCATCCATCATGAATACTGGATTATTGGAACCGCAGCGCCGGACACCCTGAATGATCCTCCCCGGCATGGCGCCGACATATGTCCGACGGTGTCCTCTGATTTCCGCCTCGTCCCGGATCCCTCCGAGAGAAATGCGCATAAACTCTCTTCCCAAAGCCCGGGCGATAGACCGGCCGAGCGAAGTTTTTCCCACGCCCGGAGGGCCAACAAAACAGAGAATGGGCCCCTTGATGGTCTTGGAGAGTTTGCGGACGCCCAGGTATTCGAGAATCCTTTCCTTGACCTTCTCCAACCCATAGTGATCCTCGTCAAGGATTGTTTTAGCTTTGGTCAAATCCAGATTATCCTTCGTCGTTTTGTTCCACGGCAGAGCAAACATCCAGTCCAGGTAATTTCGCACCACGGCCGTTTCAGCCGACTCAGGATGCATCTGCGAAAGCCGGTTGATCTGTTTCTCGACCTCTTCCCGCACTTCCTTAGCGACTTTCAGCTTTTTGAGTTTGCTTTGATAGAGGGAAACCTCTTCCTGGATCTCGCTCCCCTCTCCCAGCTCTTTTTGAATGGCCTTCAACTGCTGCCTCAGAAAGTACTGTTTTTGAAGCTTGTCCATTTCTCCTTTGGCTTCGGTGCTGATCTTGGATTGTACGTCGAGGAGTTGGAGTTCCTTGATTAGCGTTTCATAGACCTTCTTGAGACGCTCGAAAGGATCGGTGATATCCAGAAGCTTCTGGGCTTCCTCAATCTTTAAATCCAGGGTGGCGGCGGTCAAGTCGGCCAGTCTCCCCGGCTCATCGACATTAGCCGCAATGATCATAATCTCGGGGGGAATATTCTTTCCCAGAGTCGAAGCCTTGTCCATTCCATCACGGACGTTGCGGATCATCGCTTCAATCTCGATCGGTTCCTTTTTGACATCCGGCTCGTGCAAAACGGTGAGCTTGGCTGAATAGAACGGCTTGTCCTCAACCAGTTCTTCCACCCTTGCCCGGACTAATCCCTGTGCCAAAATCCTCACTCTTCCGTCGGGAAGCTTCAGCATCCGCATCACCAAAGCGACGGTACCGGTCAAGTAAACATCTTCTTTCTTGGGATCCTCAAGTTCCATGTTTTTCTGAGTCAGAAGAAGGATCATCCGCCGGGATGAGAGGGCATGATCGATGGCGTTCTTAGACTTTTCCCGGCCGACAAACAACGGAACTACCATGTAGGGAAAAACCACAATATCCCGCAGCATAAGGACGGGCATTTCCTTGGGTATATTCAGCTTTTCACCTTGATCATCTATGATGTCTTCAATATCTTCGACTGTATCATTATCTTTTTTAGCCATTCATTCCTCCAAGGTTTTTGCCTTTATTCAATTTCCAGTATGACTTCTTTTTCCCCTTTGGGTTGTTGTTTTTTCAAATGGATGGTCAATACTCCGTTTTCAAGAGATGCTTTGGCCCGGTCGGATCTGACTGAGGCGGGCAAAAAAACAAACCGCCGGAAGTTACCGTATTCCCTTTCCAGCCGAAGGAATTTGAATCCGGAATCGGGCAGGCTCTCCTTTTTGAATCCCTTGATTTCCAAACGGCTGGAATAGAGGAGGATGAGGACATCTTTTTCCTCAACTCCCGGGAGCTCCACCTTGACAAAAAGGTCATTCCCCCGTTCAGATACATCCACACAGGGCACCCAGCTTTCATCCAGTCCCAGAAGGTCTTTATTGTGGATGAAAACTTCTTCAACGATTCTACTGACTTCGGCTTCGATCTTGATGGTGCGTGAGACGGGTTTAATACGCTTGACCATGATGCCTTATCTTCATCTATCAAAAGATTGATGCCGGTTCAGGATCTTCCTACTTTTCTTTTAGGAGTTTTTCAAGCTCCTGTTTGAATTCTTTGACATCTTTGAACTCTCTGTAGACAGAGGCGAATCTGACATAGGCCACTTTATCCAAAGTTTTCAGCCTGTCCATCACAAACTGGCCAATTTCGGAAGCATTGATTTCCTTATCCGGTCTTTCCTGAACCAGATTTTCGACATCCTCGACGATTCCCTCAAGTTCGGATAAGGGAACCGGTCTTTTCTCACAGGCTTTGAGTATCCCGCGCATAAGACTCTCGGTGCTGAAGCGCTGTCTTCTTCCGTCCTTTTTGATCACCATATAGGGTATCTCTTCAATCTTCTCGTAAGTCGTGAATCTCTTCTGGCAGGAGAGGCACTCGCGGCGTCGCCGGATAGCCATCCCGTTTTTGCTTTCGCGGGAGTCGATGACTTTGCTTTCCTGATGGTCACAATAGGGACATCTCATTTTTTTTCTTCCTCTCCCATCTTTTTCATCTGAAGCAGGGAAATCCCCTCTTTCCACAATATAACAAATCCCATGAGACAAGTCAGCACCAGCTGGAAGAAATGCATGACAACGGTCATTCCCCCCGCCAAATCGGGATCAACTCCGAAGAGAGCAGTCAATCCAAGCTGACTCAGCCAGTGATATCCGCCGATCATACCTGGAGTGGGAATCGATGCACCGACCATGACCATAAAGACATAAGGGAAGAGAGCGAAATAAGGAATATTGACTCCGAATACGCGGACAAACAGCCAGAAAAAAAAGATGATTCCCAGCCAAACGAGGAAAGACAAAAGGATAAACATGATAAAATTCTTGGGGGAATGGAAAAACTTCAATCCTTCCACAAATTCATCGAAAATATTGAATATTTTATCCGAAAATTTCTTGGGTAACGGCTTCAAGAAAAATTTGATGACAGAGAATGTCTTTTCTTTGAAAAAGTAGAGCATCAAAGAAACAGTGAGAACAGCAGATGCGATGCCGAAGGCGATGATTCCCCAAATCTGTAAATTGGAATAGACCTCACTCCCCTCCCCTGTAAGCGTCGAAGAGAGAGGCCTGAAGACCAGAAAAAATCCCAGCAGAAAACACATGGTGAAGATGTCGAAAATTCGCTCCACGACGGCTGTTCCCAGGACAAATCCCTTCCGCATTCCCTCCTTCTGAGCCAGGTAGAGAGGCCGGGCCAGTTCGCCGATTCGAGCGGGGAAAATAAAAATCATGGTGAAACCGATGACATAAGCGGCGAAACGGTTGTAAAGCGAAGTGTTAGGTTTTTCATCTTTGAGGAGGAAATGCCATCTGAAGCCGCGGGAGAGATAGTTGAGGGGGAAAATCAAGACAAGGAGGATGAGAAGGCCGATTTTGACATCTGAAAGATGGCTGAGTGCTTCTTTCCAGTTGACACTTTTTATAAAGAGATAGAGAAATACAGCGGTTAGTACAAGGATAATTCCGGTTCGGACCCAATTTTTTTTCATCTGAATCCAAAAATAGTAACACCATCGCCCGTTCAAGTCAATCGCGGGCACTATTTTTCTATTTTTCGGTGTTGAAATTCATTCTCAAATTGATTATCATGTCGTCGTCGCTGGGAAGTCGTCCAATGG
>CBFDBS010000097.1:0-8509 GCA_965603105.1 uncultured bacterium | reverse complement strand
CCCCGGGGGCCATGGCGTATAGAATCTGAAGGGAGCGAGGCCATTTCAGTATATCGCCCACATAATTCGGAAAAGAACCGCTCCTCTTCTCTCAGGAGCGGGGGTGGGATTTACGGTAGACTTCGAGCAGCTGTTTGAGGTCTATGTGCGTGTATTTTTGGGTTGTCGCCAGGCTCTCGTGACCGAGGAATTCCTGGATGGCCCGCAAGTCGGCTCCCCGGCTGAGAAGGTGGGAAGCAAAGGAATGGCGCAGGGAATGGGGGCTGATTTTTCGCCGGGTCGCGGAGATCTCGATGTGTTTGTCCACAATCCGCTCAACTGACCGAGATGTCAGCCTTTCACCGCGGTAGTTGAGAAATACGGCCCGTTCATCGATTTTCCCCTTATTGATCAATATTCTCTTCCTCAGATAATCAACCAGGCTTTCTCCCGCCGCCTTGCCGAAGGGAACAATCCTTTCTTTCTTTCCCTTCCCTCTGACCCGGACCAGGCGCTCCTTGTAGTTTATGTCATCGACATCCATCCCCACGAGTTCGCTCACTCTCAGTCCCGTGGCATACAAGAACTCCAAAAGCGCTCTGTCTCTAAGATCGAGAGGTCGGTCGGATTGAGGAAGATCCAGGAAGGTTTTGACTTCCTCTTCCGAGAGAAAAGAGGGAAGATATCGATCCTGTTTCGGTGTGGAGACAATTTTCGCGGGATTGTCGGTTATCCACTTCATCCGCAGACAGTATTGAAAAAAAGAACGTATGGCCGCCAGTTTGCGGGCGATCGTGGATTTCTTTAGTCCCCGCTCGAAAAGAGAAGCCAGAAAAGTCCTTAAAATGACATTGTCAATTTTCCTCAGCGGGATTTTTCTCCGGTCCAGGAAGGCAACCAACTGGATTAAATCACGTCTGTAGCTGGCAATGGTGTGGGGGGATGCGTTCCTCTCATGCCTGAGGTAGGCCAAATAATCATTGAGCTCTTTATCCACTCTTGCCCTTAAATTGGGGACAGGCCCCGATTTTCTGTAAGAAAGGGGACAGGCCCAACAGAAAATCGGGGCCTGTCCCCAATTTTTTAATTCTTATCCCATAGTTTTTCGTTTTCGGTCTCTTCCTTGAAGCTGCAGGCCTTGTCGCTGCAGTAGAGAGATGGGGTTCCCTTTATGGGATTCTTTTTCAGCACAAACTTCCGGCCACATTCCGGGCACGGTTGATCCACAGGCTCATCCCAGGTGGCGAACTTGCACTTGGGGAATTGGCTGCATCCATAAAAGATCTTTCCCTTCCGCGTCTTTCTGCGGACAAGTGTTCCTCCGCATTCTTCAGGGCAGGAAATTCCGGTGTCCTTCTTCTCGCTTTTGATGTACTTGCAGTTGGGGTAGTTGGAACAGGCGACAAAAGGCCCGTACTTCCCATGGCGCATCACCAGGTTGGAACCGCATTCGGGGCATTCTTCTTCCAGCATCTTGACTTCCTTCTTCTGCATGCTCTCTTTGAATGTGCAATCCGGGTATCCCGAACACGCCCGGAAGCGCCCGAAGCGGCCCTCCTTGATCACCAGTGTTTTCCCGCAATCCGGGCAAACATCCTCCAGGGGAATACCGGTCCCGCGGACCCCCTCCTCCTCTTCGGCCTCTTTTAAATCTTTATCGAGAAGCTGGTAATAGGATTTCAGGTTTTCCTTCCAGTCCTGCTCCCCTTCGCTGATTGAATCCAAAGTTTCTTCTAAATTGGCTGTAAACTTAAAATCCATCAGGTCGGGGAAATTTTTGATCAAATAGCCGTTGACAAAAAGCCCCAACTCCGTGGGAATGAATTTCCCCTTTTCCCGTACGACATAATCCCGGTCCTGGATGGTGGAGATGATGGGAGCATAAGTACTCGGCCGCCCGATCCCATTCGCTTCCAGCTCTTTGACTAAACTCCCTTCGGTGTACCGCGGCGGAGGCTGTGTAAAATTCTGTTTGGATTCTAAGTCTTGCAGAGAAAGATTTTCACCCTCTTCAGCCTTGGGCAGTATCTTGTCGTCCTCATTTTTCCTGGGAAACAAAGTCAAGAAGCCGTCAAACATGATGACTTCACCTTTCGCCTTGAATTGATACCGGCCGGCCGATATGTCGAACTGAGTCTCCTCAACTAGGGCCGGATTCATCTGGGAAGCCAGGAACCGTTTCCAGATCATCGAATAAAGCCTGAATTCATCCTCCTTAAGGAAGGATTTGATTTTTTCGGGTGGACAGTCGAAGGAGGTCGGCCGGATCGCCTCATGGGCATCCTGGGCCTTCTTCTTGTTTTTATACAATCGAGGGGCATCGGGCAAATACTCGGTAGAGTATGTCTCGGCGATGTAGCTCCGCGCCCGACCAAGCGCCTCATCAGAGATACGAACCGAGTCCGTCCTCATGTAGGTGATAAGTCCCACGAGCCCCTTTCCTTCGATCTCAAGTCCCTCGTACAGTTTCTGGGCGACGGACATCGTCTTTCTGACCGGAAAGCGGAGCTGCTTGAAACTGTCCTGCTGGAGTGAACTCGTTATATACGGTGGACTCGGATTTCTTTTCTTCTCCTTGATCTCCACTGCATCGAGTTTATAAGGCACTGTCCGCAGCTCATCGACAATGGACTGCGCTTTGTCTCCGTTCTCGATTTTGGCCTTTTCCCCATCAATCTTCACCAAATTGGCCGAAAAGGGCGGCGGATTTTTTGCCTCCAGGTTCGCTGTGACCGTCCAGTATTCCTCGCTTACAAATTCCTTAATCTGCTGTTCCCGCTCGCAAATGAGGCGGAGGGCGATGGACTGGACGCGCCCGGCGCTCAACCCCCGTCCGATTTTTTTCCAGAGAAGAGGGCTGATGAGATACCCCACCAACCGGTCCAGAATCCGGCGCGTCTGCTGCGCTTCAATTTTTCCCTCGTCCAGCTTCGCTTGATTTTTAAAGGCCTCTTCGACGGCATTTTTGGTGATTTCATGGAAGAGAACGCGATAGATATTTGGATTGAAGTCGACCAGAACGGCTTGAAGGTGCCAGCAGATGGCTTCCCCCTCCCTATCAGGGTCAGCAGCAAGCAGAACGGCATCACAGGCTTTGGCCGCCTTCTGAAGGTCTTTGACCACTTCCTTTCTTGCCTCGAGGATCCTGTATTCCGGCTCGAAATCTTTTTCGATATCCACACCCAATTTACTTTTGGGAAGATCTCGAATGTGCCCAACTGAAGCCTTAACGATGTAATCCTGTCCAAGGTACCGGCTGATCGTATTGGCCTTGGCCGGCGATTCCACAACCACTAGCTGTTTTCCCATTACAACTTCCTCTGAAAAAATTTTCCCGGTAACTGCATGATAAGTCCTTTTATCTCCAAGTCCAAAAGCACGGATAAAGCTTCAGAAACAGAAAAGCCCGTTCTCTCCAGAAGTTCATCGATATGTTGGGCTTTATCGGGAAACAAATGCCCGTAGATTTCCTTTCCTCTTTCATCGAGTTCAACTGTCTCCGATTCTTTTTTTTTCTGGCGGGAAAGAAGTGTTTCCCTTATCGCGTAAGGCAATTCCTCGACTACGTCTTCCCAGCTTTCTACGGCCTTAGCTCCCTCCTTGATCAGCCAGTTGGTCCCTTGACTCCTGTCGGAAGTGATATTGCCCGGGACCGCCATCACTTCTCTATTCTGCTCGAGAGCCAGGCGCGCCGTTATCAAAGAGCCGCTCCTTTTGGTGGCTTCGATGACAACGGTCGCCAGCGACAGACCGCAGATGATCCTGTTTCTCTGGGGAAAATGGAATCCAAGAGGCATGGACTTTAATGGAAATTCTGTAATCACAGCTCCTTCGGCGGCGATTCTATCCGCAAGTTTTTTATTATCACGGGGATAGATGTTGTCCAATCCAGATCCCAAAACGGCCACTGTCTTCCCTTCTTTCACCGCCCCCCAGTGGGCGATAGAGTCGATTCCACGGGCCAGCCCGCTGACGACAATCAGGCCGCAGAAAGCCAAATCTCCGGCCAGTTTATCAGCAACCGCCCGGCCATAGGGTGTCGGTTTTCTGGCTCCCACGATAGAAACGGCTGGCCCCTTCAACGCCGCCACATCGCCTGCACAATAGAGGACATGCGGAGGGTCAAAGGTTTCGCGGAGGTGCTCCGGATAATCCTTGTCCTCCAGAGTCAAAACAGTATATCCTTTTTGTTTGCACCTTTCAACATCTTTTGCGGCCCGGTCAACATTTCTTTTCGACAGCAAGTCTGAGGCTTTTTGAGGTGAGATACCAAGAGCGACCAGCTCATTCTTGGGAACAAGGAGAGCATCAGCAGGGGAAGGGAAATGGCGGCGTATTTTTTCCGCTGATTTTAAATCCTCGGCTAAAACAAGATTGAGGGCAACCCAGTTGACGAGGTCTGCGGTCACCTTTACTTCATGCAGAACGCCGGAGGAATGGCAAAAATGGGGATGCTGCTGTAGGAGATAACTTTCTCTGTCGTGCTGCCGAGGAAAAAGCGTTCCAGCTTGGAGTGGACGCAGGTGGAAATGACGATCATGTCGAACTTGTGTGTTTCAGCGTAGTCGACAACACCGATCGAGGCATTGATGGCTCTGTAGACGTCTTCGGTAACCCGGATATCCTCCTTTTCCCTCTTTTTTCTTGTCTTGAGCCTCTTGAGGACTGATTCGAACATGTCATCCAGGATTCGCGGTGAGAATTCGTAGTCGTGAAGCTCCAGCACATGCAGAAGAGTGAGGTTAGAATCGAATCCTTTGGCCAGTTTCCAGGCGTAATCCCTTTCCAGCTCCTCTTGCTGAGAAAAATCTGTGGGCACGAGTATCTTTTTGAAAGACGGTTTGCCGCTCTTCTTTTTAGTCAGAAGGATGGGAACGGAGGAATTGCGGAGAACCTGATTGGCCACGCTGCCGATGAAAAGTTTCTCTATTGCTGAGGCGCCTCTTTTCCCCATCACGATCATATCAACTTTTTGCTTCTCTGCGGTCTCGATGATCTTTTTAGAGGCATTGCCTTCGGTGATAATGATTTTGATCTCCGCCTTTGTGGTCTTCTGCAGGGCATTCAACCTCTTCTCTGCTCCCGTCTTCATCTTACCGATACGCTTGGCCAGCTCCCCCTTGATGACGGCCGTCGTGTTGTAGAGAGCGGGCGAAAAATCCGGAACGACATGGAGGGCGAGCAGCTTCGCCTTGTAGGTTTCCGCAAAAGCTTTAGCGTAGAGAAATGCCTCCTGTGCTTCATCCGAAAAATCGGTCACCCATAGGATTTTTTTCAGAAAAACGGCCATTTTCATCTCCTCTCTTTAGCGATGTTCTCAGTGTCAGGATTATTTTATCACCGTCACTGAAAAACACAAGGAAAAAGGCCATAACACTCTAATAGACGCTGCACCCCAAAAAAAGTCTCAATAAATTGGGGACAGGCCCCAATTTTATGTTGGGACTGTCCTGAAAAGGGACTGTCCCCTTTCTTACGGAAAATCGGGGCCTGTCCCCAATTTATTTTTAGCGGCCGAGCAGGATGGAGCTTTGATTGAAAAACAATCCGGCTACGGCACCGGTCATAAGACAGGCCAAAGTGGCGGCGAGAAGGGCCCGGAAACCCACCTGGGACAGCTCTTTCAACCGGGTCGGCGCCAGGGCTCCCACGCCTCCGACAAAGATGGCTAAGGAGGCGATATGGGCAAAGCCGCAGAGGGCATAGGAGGCGATGATAGCCGACCGGGGATGAACCAGAGCGCCTTCGGCCATAAGCTTGGCCAGGTGCTGGTAGGACACGATTTCAGTCGTCACCGACCGCTCGCCGATGACCCTGGCGATCTCCAAAGCATCCGCAGGGGGCACACCTAAGAGCAGCGTGAACGGATAGAAAACATAGCCGAGAATAGACTGCAGCGACCAATCGAATCCCCACCCGAACCAGTTGTTCAGAAATCCTCCCCCCCAACCGAGGACAAGATCCAGCAAGGCCAAAATGCCGAGAAAGGCGATCAGAAGAGTGACGATCCCCCCAAGGAGCCTCAGCCCGCTCCAGGCCCCGTTGATGATGGCCACAATCAGGTTGTCCTCCCGCTCGTAATGCGGTTTGACATGGATTCCCAGAGTCTTGGGTGTTTCCGTCTCGGGGACGATAAGCTTGGACAGGGCGACAGCCGCCGGCGCCGAAAGAACGGAAGCGGAGATGAGATGGCCGGCTATCGTGGGAAGCTGTCCTTGCAGAAAGGAGACATAAAGGGCGAGAACGGTCGAAGCGATCGTCCCCATAGACGCGGCCAGGATTGTCGTCAATTCGGACTTCGTCATCTCCTTCAGATGCGGCTGGATGACAATCGCCGACTCCACTCCTACAAAGATGTTGCTTGCGGCACTCAATGACTCCGCCCCGCTGATGCGCATCAGGCGAGTAAACAGAAAGGAAAATCCGCGGATGATCAAAGGCATGATTCTCAGGTAATAGAGAGCCCCCACGACCGAGGCAAAGAAAATAATCGTCGGCAGTCCCTGAAAGGCAAGAAAATACCCGAGTGAGGTCTCCCCGTCGGCATTCGAAGTCCCGGGAGACAGAGCCAGCCTTCCGAAAAGAAACTCCAGCCCGGCCTTGGAGGTGTCGAGCACGGCCACGACGATCTTGTTGAAAAAAAGAAAGATGGTGCTGCCCACAGGAATGACAAAAATGAAAAAGGCGAAAAGAAGCTGAAGCCCGATCCCCCAGAGGACCACATGCCAGTTGATCACCCGCCTGTTGGACGAGCACAACCAGGCAAAAAAGGCGATGGCAAAAATCCCGAAAAGACTGATGAAATTATAGATTTCCATTTGGAGTTCCTTTCTTTATGTCTTTTTTTTTCGCGGCACTTCCTCTCTTTCGACCGCAATTTGCTTGATCCGGGATTTTGCTCCCCTGACGATGTGTACGCTAGAGACGGGAACCCTGAAGTGAGAGGCGATCCGGACGATGACTTCCTTGTTGGCGGCGCCTTTTTCCGGGGCGGCCTGAACGCGAACCCTGAAGGAGTCGGGGCCGAGCTTTTCCAGGCCGGCCTTCTTCGCCTTGGGTTGAACCTTGATATTGAGATAGAGCTTTTCCATCCTGCTGCCTATTGAATTTTCAATTTCCGGGCGATCTGCCTCAAGCGGAGCTTCTTTTTGACCTCGATATACCAGGTGAAGCTTGCTTTGTTGAACCGGTACCAGAGCCAGATTTTTCCAGGGAGCCGGCCGGTCCGGCAGTACTGCTCAAGGAAAAATCGCTGAAAGTCCCGGGGGATACCCAGGCGGATGAGGCTTTTTACCCGACGCCAAATTCCGATTCTCCGGCGCAGTCTTATCCTGTTCGTATCGATGAAAAACAGCCGATAGTCCTCCCTATCTTCACCGACAAGGATATTGCCATCCGAAAGATCGCGGTGATGGATGCCTTCCTCATGGCTGAGCCGCATGTCATCCGAAACGGCCACAAGAAGTCTTTTGAGTCGTTCCTCCGGCAGGCTGGGAAAAAGATACCGGATTTCCTGCACATCCTCCACCGCTTCGGAGATGAAATAGCTCTCATCGACGAATTGCCCCTTTCGTTTTTCCAGAAAGGCGATGGGACAGGGCGTGTTGAGCCGCCGGTTGTAGAGCGCGCCTGCCCCCCGCCAGGCCTTGCGGGCTTTGGACGGCAGAAAGGCGCTTTTGAGCCTGTCGATGCCCTGGGTTCTGAATTCTTTGATGACAATCGTTCTGGACCTCAAATCCGTAAGGGGCAGGGAGATTTTGCCCACCCGGTTCCGGCTTTCGAGCAGCAGCTCACAGGAAGGATGAGAGAGGAGGCTGCCGCAGTCAAAAAGTGACTCAATAAACCGGGGACTCCTGAAATCGGGATGGATTCTTCCCTGGAAAGGCGGCATCTCTAGAGGTAAACCAAAATCCTCTTTCACTTCAGAGGTAAAATATCAGAAAAATGAGGGCTTATCAATCCCATCCCATCATCCAATCAACTGAGGCCTAATCCAAAAACTCAAACAATTCATGTCTGACCCCAATTGTGGTAAGATGAATAAAAGGAGAAAGCGTATGGCTATTGATGCTCAGCTACTCGAAATCCTGGCCTGTCCCCAATGCAAATCCGACATCAAACTCACGGCCGATGAGAACGGACTCAAATGCGTCCAGTGCCACCGGGTTTATCCCATAAAGGATGACATTCCGGTTATGCTCATCGATGAGGCAACCATTGAACCCGAGAGAGAAACCAAGGATTGATCTCTCCGATTTAAAAAAAATCCTTCTCATCCGACTCCGCCGCATCGGAGATGTGGTCATGACCACACCGGCTGTGGCTGTTCTGAAGGCGCAACTTCCGTACGCGTCCATCTCCTATTTGATCGAAGAACCCTATAGAGAGCTTGTGGAGGGCAATCCGCATCTGGACGAAGTTATCATTGTTCCCCGGAAACAGAACACACGAGACTTTTTGAGGCTGACACAGACTATCCGAAAGAAGCGGTTTGATTGTCTCATCGATTTTCACGGCGGCCCCCGCGCAG
>CBFDBS010000096.1:0-8528 GCA_965603105.1 uncultured bacterium | reverse complement strand
GTCCGGATGAAGAGAGCGCCTTCCGAGATGGCCGGAGTGGCCATACATTCATCGCCCATGGCATTGGTCGCCAGAACTTCAAATTCGGGGCCGGCCTTGACCACAAAGATGTCGCCCTCTTCGCTGGCGAAATAGAGTTTCCCGTTGGCCGCAACTCCTGAAGCTGAAAAAGGAACCATCTTCCCCAATTGTTTTGTGTAGACGAGCTCCCCTGTCAGAGCCCGGTAGCAGCTCAAAGCCCCGTTCCACTGCAGATTGTACAAAAAATCTCTGTAGACGAGAGGTGTCTGCATATAAGCTCCTCCGCGCCTGACACTCCAGACGATGGACTCATTCGATGTCGATTCTCCCTCTAAGGAAATTTCACCCTTAGAATTCAATCGTATGGCATAGATGGGAGACAAGCGGCCGTGGGCGCTGTTGATGTAGACAAGGTCACCAGCGACAACCGGAGTGGGAACCGGGATATCACCGCCTCCTGAGATCTTCCAGAGCTCTTTGCCCGTTTTAAAATCGTAGCCGCCGATGTGCTTGTAGCCATTGACAATGATCTGTATCCGCTCTCCATCGTCAAAAATCGTCGGCGTGCTCCAAGTGGGGACATCTTCCCGGGAGGTCCGCCACACCTCCTCGCCCGTCTTGATATCCAGAGCAGCCAGGAAAGCTGTATTGAGGGCATCAGCCTGGACAACGACTACTCCCTTGTGGATCACAGGAGAGCTGGCAAATCCCCATTGCGCCTCCGGCATGGAGAAGAAAGCGGAATCGAGCAGGCCAAAATCCTTCTTCCAGATGAGTTTTCCGTTTACATCATAACAGTAGAGGCCTTCCGACCCGAAAAAGGCAACGACATAATTCCCGTCTGTGGCCGGCGTGGAATTGGCATGGGTGGCCTTGGGGTGGCGTTTGACCTGGGGAACTCCTGTGTAGGACGTCTTTTGCCACAGAATTTCTCCTGAGTTTTTGTCCAGACAGATCACCTTCCACTGATGGACGGAATCATCTTCCACCGGAGTGACGCTCCCGTAGAGACCGATTTTGAGCTCGGGATCGTCTTTCTCGCTCAAGGCAGTGGTGACAAAAATGCGGTCTTCCCATACGACCGGGCTGGAATGGGCCAGTCCGGGAATCTCAGTCTTCCACTTGATATTTTTTGACTGCGCGACATCCCAGGACACAGGAGTCGGAAAATTCTCCGCAATGCCTTTGGCGTATTCACCCCTGAAGCTCGGCCAGTTCACCCCTTCTTTCTGGCTTTGAACGGCTGAGACGGAAATGAGCAAGAGAAAAATGGCGACAAAACATCGGCCTGTTGTTTTTGACATTGAACCGCTCCTTCTTCGAAATCGCCGGGATTTATTCCAACCGGATAAATCACCTTCTTATTCTAAAAATATGATATTAGCAAAAGCGGCATCAAAGGACAAACAATCAGATTACCATTTCCAAAACCATGAAATAGGCATTTCTAATGGGTGGCCGACGGAGGAGGCCCTCCACCCCTGTGCGGAGGAGGATGGAGGGGGAGCCGGACAGGACCCATGAAATAGTCTATTTATATTACGGTTTTGGAAATGCTATCAGCGTAGCGAAAAATATTTTCATTTCCATTCAGGTGTGATAACGTTACTCCCGATCGAAAAAGAATTCCTGTTGCGGCTGAAAAAAATTGTTGACTGAGCGTAAGACATTATTCCTGTTCCTTTTGGAATGCCTATCCCTGGGAACATTTGTTTGGCAGTGGAGCCTTTTTTATGGGCCTTTCCAAACGAATGCCTCTTTCCTTTTCTCAGTTTCGAGCTGGTTTCTAGCGCTCGGCTTGTCCGTTTTCATCCTTTACGCAGCTTTTTTCCTCTATTCCAGATGGATGACTTCCTTTGCTTCTCAAAATCATGAGCAGTCATCCTGGGCCTTGTCGAAAACTCTTCTTCCGCTCCTTTTTTTGCCGCTGGATCTTTTCCAGCACCTCATCTATCTACGAGAGATCCGTCCTGTTCTGATACTCGGTTGCGCAGTCGGAATTTTATATCTCCAGTTTTTTTATCTGACAAAAATAAAAAAGAGACAGGGAATCGAAACAATCCTCGAAGAAAAATCCTCCCGGCTTCTTCCGGCCTTGATTTTTTTTCTGACTCTTCTTGTCTACACTCTCTATTCCTCCGGATTGATTTTCAGACCTCAGCCTCTGACCGGAGATGAGCCTCACTATCTGGTTATCGCTCAGAGCCTTGTTAAAGATGGCGACATCAATGTTCGCAACAATTATGAAAACAGAGAATACACTTTGTTCTATCCGGGTCCATTGGATTCGCACCGCCGGCCGGGAAAAAAAGGGGACGCCTACCACTATTCACGGCATACACCAGCCTTGCCCCTCCTTCTCGCCCCTTTCTACTGGGCTGCAGAACAAATAGCGGGGCCGCAAAGATTATTCTTCGTTCCCCTGGCCCGTTTTCCGATGTCCTTGATGGCTGCTCTTCTCAGCCTCTTCGTTTTTTTATTGGCTTTGCGGTTGACAGGGAAGAAGAAAACTTCTCTGATCGTCTGGTCCGTATTCAGCTTCAGTCCGCCCCTTCTCTTTTTCTCCCACCTGATTTATCCCGAAATCCCGGCCGCACTCATACTCATCCTCCCTTTTTATTTTGTGATCTATGATGAAAAAAGAACACCCCTCCGGCTCATGCTCGCTGGTGCGGGAATCGCCTTGCTTCCCTGGTTAGGCATCAAGTATGCGGCCCTCACAGTTGTTGTTGGTCTTATTCTCCTCTTCCAGTGGTGGAAAAACCAAGACAGGAAGTGGGTCAACCTTATATCCCTGATGGTCCCTCTGGTCCTGTCCGGCCTCATGTACTTCACTTTCTTATGGACGCTATATGGCAGCCTCGATCCCTTAGCCCTTTACAAAGGGACGACCACCAATGTGGAATACGACATGACCACTTTTTTTCACTTCCGGATCGTGGAATTTTTCCGGTGCGCCATAGGATACCTTTTCGATCAAAGAGCAGGCCTTGTTGTCTATGCGCCCGTCTATATCCTTTTTATCGGCGGATTGTATCTGGCTTTTAAAAGCCGTAATAAAGCAATTCGGCCGGCCGTTCTGATTTTCGGCAGCTACTGGGCGTTCTGTTCTTTGGGCTACTATTGGGGCGGATACTGTCCACCGGGGAGAACACTCCTACCCGTGATCTGGGTGGCCGGACTATTAATGGCCCAATCCTTTTCCCGGACAGGAGAAGGGATAGCCTTTCTCCGACGGGCACTCATTGCCCTAACGATTCTTCTGGCTTTTCTAACGCTCCTCAATCCGTGGCTCCTCTATCATGACCAGCTTGGAAATCCACTTTCCAACCAAGGGATCCAAAGTAACATTCTGTCAGATCTAAGCAACTCCTTCATCGACCTCAACAGGTGGGTTCCCGCATTATCTTATGGGGCGGACTTTTACTGGCCAACTCTTGTTGTTTGGATTCTGGTTGCTGCAGCCATCTCTGCTTTAGTTATTTTCCGTAGGCAATCCCCTGCCGAGATCTCTCCCCAACAGACTCTAAACAGACAACTGGTTCCGGTTTTTCTTCTGGGGGCACTGGCAATCGGCTATGTATTCTTCAATGTCCATCTCGAAAACAGCCGGGCGGCCGAATCGGGACAGTGCCGGATTTTCTTTCAGGATAAAAACACTCATGGCCAGGAAGAGGGGGGATTCTGGGTCAAAGGAAAAAGTGAAACACTGATCATAGTCCGTTCCCCGAAACCGGCGGGTGCCATCGCCGTTCAAAGCTCTAGTCCCTCGACACGGAAAACGTCTATAAGAATCGGCTCCTCGAAAAAACAGGTCGTTCAACAGAGCAGAGGAGAAGAAACGTCGATGTTCACTTCCCCGGTTGGATTTCCCTGGAAAGGTCAATTTCTCTACACCGTTCAAATCAAAGAAAAAAGCGGATTTTCCCCTTATCGCCTGGACAGACGGATCCAGGACAACCGCTATCTCGGTGTGTTCATCCAGATCCAGGTGAAGGAATAATCATGATGGATTCAGTGCCTTGAGGCTTTTTTCCACCATGTCGATCTGGGTGAGAAGCTCTTCCATCCTTTTTTTCTCGGCAGCTACGACTTCCGCCGGAGCCCGGCTGACGAAGTTTTCGTTTTCAAGCCTGGCTCTCGCTTTTTTCAATTCCAACTCGAGCTTCTCTCTCTGTCCGGTCAGTTTCGCCCTCTCCTTATCGGGATCGATGACTCCCGCCAGGTAGACCTCAATATCTCCCACAATCTGGACAGCCGCTGTCGATGGGCGCTCCACCGCATCGGAAACCGTAAAAGATGACAGGCCGGCCATGTGACGGACAAGCTCTTCCAGATCCTGAAAAACACCGGCATCTTTATCCTTCACCTTGACCAAAGCATCCAGCTTCTTCCTTGGGGAAATGCCGTAGCGGGAACGGGTGTCCCGGATGGTCCGGATGACATCCTGGACAAGGGCAAATCGGGTTTCGACTTCAGAATCTTCCCATTCCGGCCTGGCTTCCGGCCATCCAGCCTTTATCAGCAGTTCAGTCGAGGGGAGTCCCTTCTCCAATCCACGGACGGGGCACTGGCGTCCGAGCCGTTCCCAGAGAGCTTCTGTTATATAGGGCACGAAAGGATGGAAAAGCCGGAGCACTTGGTCGATAGCCAGAGAGAGAACCGTGCGCGCAACAGGAGCGGCCTTCTCCTCTTTGAAGCGGAGTTTAATGAATTCCAGATACCAGTCACAGAGTTCAGACCAGAAAAATTCTCTGGCCTCAGCGATGGCCGCAGACGGATTGTAGGCTCTGAGCTGCTCCGTGACTCTGGAGATCACACGCGACAGCCGGGAGAGGATCCAGCGGTCCTCAGCCGCCAGTTGATCTACGGAAAGAGGCTGGAAACGGAACTCTCCCAGGTTGAGGAGAGCGAAGCGGGCCGCATTCCAGAGTTTAGTGCAGAAGGCCCGTCCCACATCGAAGCGTTCGCTGATAATTTTCGCCATGGGAAGGTCGGGAATGGTTCCCAGGACATCGAATTCTTTCCCGCTTCCCGGACAGATATAAGTGAAAATGGTCCGGCCGTGCCGGGCCGTGGCCAGGTCGACTGTCTCCCCCGTGTAAGGAGAAACAGCCTGCACCGGGAGGCGTATGTCTTGAGTCCCTGTCTGCATATCGCTTAAAACATAACGCATGGCGTCGGCCCCGTACTTGGCGACGATATCCTCAGGATCGATCCCGTTTCCCTTGCTCTTGCTCATCCGTTCTCCCTTCCCGTCCTGGATGTTGGCATGGATGAAACAATCCGTAAAGGGAACATCCCCGAGAAGATAAAGCCCCATGACCTGCATACGGGCCACCCAGAGAGTGATGATATCTCTGGCAGTAACCAGACATGATCCCGGATAATAATAATCGAGGCAGTTTGTACCGCCGCCGACCGGCCCGAGAGTTCGCTGCCCTTTTTCGATCTGAGCTGTATCGGGTTTTGGCCAGCCCAGTGTGCTGAACGGCCAAAGGGCGGAGCTGAACCAGGTGTCCAAAACATCGGGATCCTGCTTCAAACCCTCCGACTCGAGTTGGGCAACGTATCGATCTTCAGCCCTCTTGTCCTTGAGGCAGACGAGAATATCGTATCTTTTTTCGCCTTTGAGGAGTTCCGTTTCTGAGAGCGCATAAAGAGAGCCTTCGGAATCGGCTATCCAGCACCAGATCTCATCCTGAACGGACAGGGGGAGACGCTCGACGACTTCGGCAATCTCGGAAGCCGGAAGATTTATGGACCAGATGGGGATGCGATGCCCCCACCACAGCTGGCGGCTGATGCACCAATCCCTTTTCTCCGCCAGCCAGCTTCGGTAGGTGCCGCCGTAGCGGATATGGTCGGGATAGAAAGTCAGGCGCTTCCCGGTCGCCGTTTCATAGTCCCGGCCAATGGCGTCGATGGCAGATTGGGCAAGCCCTTTAGACCGGAATTCCTTGCCTGTTCCGGCTCCGCAAAGGATGCCCCCCTCGACATCCCCCATGTGGACAAACCATTGCTTGGACAGATAGGGTTCGATAGGGCTTTTTGACCGGTCGGAATGCCCGATTTCTATTTCTCTATCCTCGATTTTTTCCATCAAATCCTGGGACTGGAGGTCAGCAACTATTTTTTCCCGGGCTTCCAAGCGGTCCAAGCCGGCGTAGGGGCCGGCGTTGCTATTGAGAGATCCGTCGGGATTTAAGATATTGACGATATCGATTTCGCTCTTGTGACGCAGCCAAACATCATAGTCGTTGGGATCGTGAGCGGGCGTGATTTTGACGCACCCTGAACCCAACTCGGGCTTGGCCCATTCATCGAGGATAAGGGGGATCTCTCTATTCAGCAGAGGCAAAATGACTCTGCGTCCGTCTTCGGCCATCTTTTTGAGCTTGAGAAGATGCGGAAGGAGCTCTTTTTTCCTTCTTTTGATTCCCTCGAATGTCTCTTCGAGCTGCGGTTTTTCTTTCCTGGGAGCGCTCTTTATCCTTTCCGGAAGCAGATTGAGAAGCCTATCCAGTTCGCCGGCAGGGTCGGGATGACAGGCCACGGCTGTATCACCAAGCATGGTCTCGGGACGCGTGGTGGCCACAGTTACGAATTCGGGTTCCCCCTCCTTGGGATCGATGACGGGATACCGGATGAGCCAGAAATAGCCCTGAACTTTCTCGTAGATGATCTCATCGTCGGATACGGCCGTCTGGAGCTGGCAGTCCCAGTTGACCAGCCGGTCGCCGCGGAAGATGAGCCCGTCCCGGAAAAGCCGGAAAAAGGCCTCCCGGACAGCTCTTGTACAGACAGCATCCATAGTGAAGCGAACACGCCCCCAATCGCAGGAGCTGCCGATGATCTGAAGCTGCTGGATGATCCTCTGCTGGTATTCGTCCTTCCAGGCCCAAATCCGGTCGACCAGAGCCTCACGGCCGATGTCGTGGCGGGTTTTCCCTTCCAGTTCGAAGAGTCTTTTTTCGACGACAGCCTGGGTAGCGATGCCGGCATGATCCGTCCCGGGCATCCAGAGAGTGTTCTCACCCATCATCCGGTGCCAGCGGATCAAAAGATCCTGCATGACGTTGTCCATAGCGTGTCCCATATGCAGCGCCCCGGTCACATTGGGCAGAGGCATCATAATGACATATGAATCCTCCCTTCTATCGGGCACTGCGGCAAAAGCGTCTTCCGCCAACCAGAGTTTATATATTTCTTTTTCAAACGAATTGTGGTCGAAGTGGATAGGGATCTCCATTTCCTCCAGACCGGGTTTTTCACTCTCGGTGCTCATTGTCTGTCCTCAGGATCGATCCAGCGCAAACTGTTGTCCTAAAAGAATTTAAGTTCAGGTATCTTACACCAGGCCCCTCCCTAAGTCAATGAAGGGACTGCTTCTCTCAGTCTTGATCGCGATGTTTCTTTTATCCTTATCCTGGGAAAATCAGATGATTTCGGCCAAATTTATGAATAGATCAGAAAAATGATTGAACAAGGCCTCTTCTATCAATATCATATGGATATGAAGCCATTCCCAAGAAAAAGACTCCTGCTGACTATCTCCATACATGTCCGACTGGCAATGGGATGCTCTATCCTAGTCAAAACTGGAGAATTTTCAGAACCATGAAAATTTTAACCCTGACCGATAAGAATATCAAAGACGAGCACATCTGCACCGGTTTTGGGACAAAAAAATCGCTGTTTTGGCCGGAAAATAATGATGTACAATAGGAATAAAGAAGAGAGGAGTAAGGAATGAATTTTCAAGACATACTGACTCCCCTTTCCCTGGCCGGGATCGGCACCGCAATTCTCTGCGGTTTGATCGTCGGATTAGAACGCCAACTCTCGGGGAAACCGACGGGGATCCGCACCTCCAGCTTGATCTGTCTGGGCACATATATTTTCGTCTCCGCCAGTCATCTTCTCCAGGGTGGAAACATCGATCCTGGCCGTATCGTCGGTCAGGTTGTCACGGGAATCGGTTTTATCGGTGCAGGCGTTATCCTGACCCGTCAAGGAGTGGTCATGGGAGTGACGTCTGCTTCGGTGATCTGGGTGATGGCCGGGATCGGAATCCTCGTTGGTTTTGAAAGATATCTGACAGCGATCCTTCTGAGTTTTCTGACGGTCGGTATCCTGAGAGGTGTCACTCTGTTGGAGACGACATTCACGGCTTTGAGTAAAGGGGTTTACACCAGATTGATTTCCCACAAGAAGAAAAAGCCTCACCAAGAAGACTGAGAGGGCAAAAAGAGCGGGATTCCAAGAGACAGATTATCCGCCTATCTGGATAACCTGCCCGGTCATTGATCTTGTCATTTCAGGTGTGATAAGTTCACTTTATTGGTTCGCAAGGAAAGCCTTTACGGAAGTCATTAAAAAAAGAGAATTAAAATTGAAAAAAGTCGCCATTTCACAAGTCGACGCCCTTTTTGCCTCTGGAATCTACCCTATCGAATTTCTTTTTTATTATGAGCATGGATTAGAAACGCGGTCTCTCAGGGAAG
>CBFDBS010000095.1:0-8569 GCA_965603105.1 uncultured bacterium | reverse complement strand
CTGGCCGACATGGCCGTTCTGCCGTCCGTGGATCGATCCGAAGCTTTTGGGATCGTTCTCCTCGAAGCGATGGCTTCCGGCGTCCCTGTTTTAGCCTCGAACCTGCCCGGCGTTCGAAGCGTCGTAGAGGAAGGCCGGAACGGCTTTATTTTCCGGGTTAAAGATCGGGACGATTTGTCGGAGAAGTTGGCCCTCCTCATAAAGAATACGGAGCTTCGCGCCAGAATGGGGGTTGACGCCCGGACGATCGCCGTTTCGCGATATAATCAAGACGTCGTTTGGGCAGAGGTCGAGTTGACCATGAATAGCGCTTTCGACACCTGCCTCGGCCCCGGAGAAAAATCGAGACCATGATCAGCCGCCCCGGATTGAGAAAAGGATTCCTCAGGCTCGTCGCCATGGCGGTCTTCGGGTGCGGATCGCTCTGGATAATGAAGAAACTCGGGCTCCTCGATTTGCGGCCGATTCTGGAGGCGTTCCGCCGGGAATGGCTGTGGATCGGACTTGTCATTCTCAGCCTGCTCGGATTGCTGATTTTCAGCGCGATTCGCTTTTTCCTCTTGGTCCGGGTCTTTGGGGTCGCCGCGCCGTTCCGCAACGTCATGGCGGCCAACCTGGTCGGACAGGCCGTGGGCCAATGGCTTCCCGGTTCCATGGCGGTGACAGAGGTTCTCCGATTCGGAGTGATGGCCGGATTTGTTTCGGAAACGGACCCGGGCCCCGGTCGTTCAGGGTTGGGACCGAAAGCCCGCCTCGGCCTGGCCATCTTCATCGATCGACTTCTGGGGATCGGAGCGATGTTCGCCGTCGGCGGCCTGGCCGGATTTTTTCTTCTTCTTCGCCAAGGAGGCGGAGGCGGTTCCTTTACCGTCATTTTTTTTCTTTCGTCGATTTCGATGATCCTGGGAGTTTTCGCCATGGCCACGCCGTTCCGGTCGAATCGTCTTTGGCGTCGTCTCGCCACCCGGGCCGCCGGTAAGAAATCGGACCAAACAAAGGGAGAAACGGATCCCGCCCCGGGGCTCCGAGGCTTGTTCCGAAGGACAGCCCGGAAGGGACTCCATCTTTTTGAAACCTTGGAGGAGACGAGACTTCGCGGGTACCGGGCCGCGGCTCCTCTCTTCCTCAGTCTCTCCGCATCCTTACTCAATGCGTTTACTTTGTATTTTGCCTCTTTGGCCGCGGGTCGTCCGCTCCCGTTCACGGTGATTCTGGCCGCTATCCCTTTAACGGTTGCGGCCGTTTTCCTTCCCGCGGGGATCGCGGGTTTCGGAGGGCCGCAACTCCTGGCGGCAGGAGTCTTCAGCTTATTCGGAGCGGATCCGAAGACGGTCGTCGCAGCCTGTCTTCTTCAAAACACCATCGTCCTCGCCGTCCAAACGCTCGGCGGAGGTTTGGGGGGAGTGCTTTTGACCGAACACTTCACCTCAGGGTCAAAGAAAAGCAGAAAGATATCCTCGAATGCCGGAGGTTGAAATGAGCGAAAAAAAATTACTTTCCATCGTCGTCCCCGTTTTTTCCGAAGAAAAAGTCATCTTAGAATTTTACCGGCGAATGCGGGACATGTTGACGGGCCTTGGATCCCGTTACGACCATGAACTTCTCTTCATCGATGACGGAAGCCGGGACGGATCATTGGACTTACTCAAGGAACTCAGCCGGAACGACCCTGGAGTAAAGGTTATCTCGTTTTCCCGAAATTTCGGTCACCAATTCGCCATCACCGCCGGTCTGGATTACGCCCGGGGTGATGTTTTAGTGATCATCGACGCCGACCTGCAGGACCCTCCGGAGGTTATTCCGGAGATGCTCCTCAAATGGGAAGAGGGGAACAAAGTCGTTTTCGGGGTCCGGGAAAAAAGGAAGGGCGAGAATCCCTTCAAACTGCTGACAGCCAAAGTCTTTTACCGGCTGATCCGGCTTCTCAGCGACACCGAAATGCCCTTGGATGCGGGCGATTTCCGACTCCTCGACCGTCAGGTGATCGATGCCCTGCGGTCGATCCGGGAAGAAAATCGTTATATCCGGGGGCTCGTGAGTTGGACCGGATTCAAACAAGTCGGGATTCCCTATCGACGGGACCGGAGGTACGCCGGAAAAACAAAGTTCACCCTGAAAAAAATGATCCGTTTCGCTTTCGACGGGATCCTGAGTTTCTCGGACAAACCATTGAAAATCACGGCCTATCTCGGATTCTTCATCACTCTGGTGTCCTTCGTCATGGCTTTGCGGGTGTTAATCGATAAAATCCGGTTTCCAACAATGCTTGTCTCAGGATGGACATCCTTGATTTTGACGGTTCTTTTCATCGGCGGCATTCAAATGATCTCGCTGGGAATTCTGGGGCTTTACCTCGGGCGACAATACCGGGAAGTCAAAAGCCGGCCGTTGTATGTGATCGCGGATACCGCCGGTTTCGCGGAGGGCGAACATCACCTTCCGCCGAAGACCAGTCCACCGTATTGAGCCTCACAGAAAATCAAGTGACAGACATACCGGAGTTCACTCAATTCATATGAGAAATGAAGATTCTACGACGGATATAAAGAACTATTGAAGTTCCTAAAATGAATATCAAAGTCACCAAACTGACCACGAGTCCAAAGTGGAAACTCCTGGGAGAATACTTAAGACTCACCTCATGTGTTCCGGCCGGAAGATAGACGGCTTTTGCGCTCAGGTTCGCTTTTAAAATTTCCGTCTCCGCTCCATCGATCCAGGCTTTCCATCCCGGGCTGTAGTTCCCCTGTAAAACCAGAAGAGCGGATTGAGCATTAGAGACTTGATACCGCTGCCGCGACTGGAAGCGCTCAACCGTGCGAACGGTGTCCTCCTCTACCCTAGTCTGTATTCCTTCTAAAGGCAGGTCCCTTTCTATAATGGCAGTGACTTCAGGATTAAAATCAGCCGTTTGAAAGAGAGCCTTCCTCTCCTCGAATGTCTCCGCTGTGCGAACATCATAGACAAGATAGGCCGCTGGCAGCTTTCCAGGAATTTCTTGTTTGAAAAGTCCGTATCCTCCGATCTCGATCTCTTTGGATAGCAGTAGAGGAAAGGCAAAATGTGTGAGGCTGAAGTCACAGCCGGCACTTCTTAGGAGTTTGACCACATTTTCCTGGCTGAAACTCTTAAGCGAAGCGATCAAGTCGCTCATTTCCTTGTCGTAAATATTATAGAAATCTCTTGAATACACGTATTTGACATCATATTGCAAACCATAATACGGAAAAAGGGATTCCCGGAAATAGCTGTACATTCCTACAGTCCCTCCGACTTCCTCTTTGAAAGCAAAGGGTACGTATCCTTCTCTATAGACTTTCACAGGTTCTTTATTCTCTTCTAAAAGGAGCGGCTTTGTTAACGATGAGATGGAAACAACCGGATTGATGAACCGGTTGATGCTCACCAGATGAAGAACAACAACACATAAGAACACCCAGGCGATGCTCTTTTTTCTTGAGGGCAGGAAACTGGACAGAAACATCAGCAGCGAGCACACAAAGAAAAGAAAGAGTCCCCTAAAAAGGGACGCGGACAATTCAGTGACAGACAAAGCCTTATCGATGACAAAGAAAGAGGATAAGATCTCGAGCAAAGCTCCCTTCACAAGAAAAAACAGGACAAGAAGTGCCGCCGAAAAAACAACCAGCGGGACATGTGTTTTCTCTCCTCTCCCCTCCTCCCTAAAAAGCCTGTCAAAGCCCAATGCGGACAGCATCGCTAAACAAAAAGTGAAAGGGACCAAGTATTTGACAGGATATCGGATAGCCGAGAAAGGCGGCAGGAATTTCCAGAGAGAATAAAACGGCGTCCTGTTCCCCAGAGCGAGAACGACAAAGAAGAGGGAAAGGAGGATGAACAGATAATGCCTGTAGTCAAAAGGCCTTTTCAATCCGAAAAAAGCCAGTATAAAAACTCCAAATCCCAGGAATAGACTGTGATAGAGAGGCGCTCCCCTCTCAAACAGGTGGCTCCCCCAGTAATCATCGTGACCGGGTTGGCGGTCGTTGCCGAGTATATGAGGAAAGACAAAATTGAAAAGCTGAAGGGGCTCGCAAGACCAGAGGGCGGATGTTCCCTGTTCCCGCACACCGTTCCGGTAGAGATCTATAGTGGGTATCAGCTGGACAGCGGTCAGGGCAAAGGCAAGCACGACAGCTAAGGCAAGCATCAGAAGCCTCTTCGGACGCAAAACCCGGACCAGCAGTGTCTGGATGAGGGCAAAACATCCAGTGACGATAACGACGTAAGGAGTGCCGGCCAGGATCAGAAGGGACCAGAGACCCGCCAGGATAACCAGACGGGGATAGAACCTCTTTTTGAATCTTAGCAGCACAAGAAGGATCCAGGGCATCCAGCAGAGGGCAGCCATATGGTTGTAAAACTCGAGAGAAGACAGATAAACACCGCTGAACAAAAAAACCGACGCCCCTAAAAAAGATGCTTTCTCCGACAATGAGTAGGATTTGCAGAGATAATAAACTCCCAGCCAGCCGAGAATAAAATGCAGCACATAATGGATTTTGAAGGCGGAAAAAAAGGGAAAGACCAAGTACAGCCATGTGCCGGGATAAAGAACCGCGTTTTTAGGATTGGCCAGAAAGGGCTGCCCGTTTCCGTAAGCATCCGTCCAGAGAGCAAAATTGCCTTCTTTGATTAGCTTTACACACAGCTGACGGGCGGGTATTTCCACAAGGGTTGAATCCCTTTCAAAGAAAATCCCTGTGGTGAAGAGAAAATTCTTGAAGACAAACAGAAAAAGCACAAGAAACAGTAGAAAAAACAGCAGGTCCTTTCGGGAATAGAGCCTAGATGTGTTCATTAGCCAAACTATAAACCAAGAAAGTCCAAGATATCAACTTCTGTCATATCTGAACACTTTAGTAGACAGATAAAGCAGAGCCAGGGTGACAAATACCAATCCCCTGTCGATCACGGCAATATTCAGAACATCTCCGGTTGTCAGGTTCATCAGATTTTGGAAAATGAGAAAGAGACTTTCCCGAATCCCTATGGCTCCGGGTGTGATGCTGATAAAGAGGGAGAGATTCGACAGGGCGGAATAGAGCATCAGGCTGGGGATGGATGTCTGAGCGGTGATGAATTTGAACTCGACCAAAGTAATGAAAAATATGAACAGAAAGCCAAAGACTACGGTCAGAAAAAGTTTTATAACCAGGCGCCGCCTGGTCAGGATTCCATTCCAGCCGTCGATTGTCTGTTTCAAAGCAGTGCCCGCTTTATTGAGTAATTTAAAATTTGATTGTATTTCCAGTCTCCGTGTTTTGATTCTGATCAGGCTTATGAACAGGCAGAAGGTAAAAAGACCTGCGATAAAGACATAAAGACTGGGAGAATGAAGGCCCCTGGCCAAGTGGATCCAAATCAGGCTCAAAAGGGCGATGAAAGAGTAAACCAGAATGACGATGATGTAGTTGCCCGACAGTGTCGAGATGAACTGGCTGAAAGGCAAATTGAATTTTTTTCGCAGATAAATGGCCCGGAATCCTGCTCCCCCTCTTATCGGCGTGAAATGGTTGCCGATTGTGGTGAATATAAGAATAAAAAAGCTGTGCTTTCCTGAGATTTTTACATTGAATACGGTCAGGATGATTTTGAGGAACATGGCATTGGTGATCATCAGCCCGATCTTCAGAAAGACAATCAAAGCGGCGGCCGGGAGTGGGAATTCCTGCAAAGCCTTGAAGTCTTCCAGGTTGTAGACAACATAGGCGATAAATAGAGCAAGGAAAAAGAACGTGATTATCAGGCTGAAATATTTTTTCACTCAGGTATTCAAAACGTCAATCCAGTTTTTTCTTCGAGATCGCAAATGATGGCAATAAGATCGATGACGACAATTCCGGCGAAATCCTTGAACTCCTGGCGGCTTTTTCTCATCCGCTTCATCAAGGCGACCATCTCATCGAAGTCGCCGAAAGAATATCCAATTTCCTTTTCTCGACCGTTCAGAGGCATGGAGAGTAAAAGATAAAATCCGGAAGTCTTGTGGTGTTCAGGATCTACCCTATAGTACTTCCAGAGATTGAATTTTTCCGGATCGAGAAGAAATTTAGTTTTTCCATTTCCTACTTTTATCTCGCGCACATCGAGCTTTTCGTACAAAATATTGCTGATCAATCCGCCTAAAATAGAGAGATCAACCTGATACCCGATCAGAATTTTCAACAATGATAGTGTTGCCAGATTTTCAAGGCTGAACTTGTGTTTCGGCACCCTCCCTTTATCCAGAATCACAGGCTTAACCAGCTTCCAGCGTCTCACCCACTGCTGCAGAGTTCCAGCATCTATCCTCAGAAATCTTTCAACATCTTTTACGGCAAAGAAGCTGTCGCCTTTTTTTTCACTCATAATTGGTGACTGTCTTAAATTCAAACCGGTTTGGTTATGCCGTGCCATGTGTTTAAGGCCTTTACTTGGAGCTTTGATCCTGACTACAAATTTCATGGGAAAGACATGAAGGTTGAAAGCCTCACCTTGATAAATAGATAACAATCCCGATAACAATGCGGAATTGGGAAATGGATATCACTCCGGATTTCACATTCTTCACTCCAATTCCGGAGGGTTCATTCTCACTTAAAGAATAGGATGGATATTCACCAAGGCCAAGCCAGGATTTGTCATCATCAAAAGACCACAACTGCAAATCTTTATCTGCTCCGGACTCGCTCGTGCCGTAGTTATCCCAAGCAACCCAGTCGCGATCGGCCACAAGCTCCTTGAAGGATGCCAGCAGGCCTCCCGCCCCTAAATACAGACCGATATTTCGCATGAAAAGGATTTCCAAGTTCAGGCCGCCGTGGAATCCGAAGGCTGTGCTGTGGGCAGTCCAGGTTTCATCATAGTAGGCCTCATAGAGGAACAATGGATCATCAAGTGTATTTTTGTATTCTAAAGTCAGCGCACCATAATAGAGACCGCCTCCTAAGTAGGGAACCAGGCGCATCCTTTGTCCCAAAGGCAGTCCGCCATAGACAGTCAATGTCACATAAGGAACGGAGATCTTCTGGGCAAATGTTTCAACGGCTTCGGATTCAAACATCATATTCGTACCGGTAACAGCCCCCTCCTTGTAGGCATAAATATATCCCGCTCCCAGACCGAATCCAAGATAAGGATTGATGTTGAGAAAAAATTCACCACCCATGTTGTTCCCTGATTTAAGGATTCCCAGTTCCCCCTCAAGACTCACTTCCATCAGCAAAGGAGCACCGTCATTTAATAAATCATTATAGCCCTGCCAGCCATCGTTTATGGAATTTTGACCCAGAAAAAAGTCATAAGCTCCGTACAACCTCAAGCCGTATCCCATCCCAGCTGATTTTTCGGGTTTGGGCAAAAGCTGTTGGGCTTGGCCGGTGCGACTCTCATCGGCCATTTTCTTCGGCGGAAGGGCAGGTTTTTCTTCAACTTTCGCTTCTGTCTTTTCAATCTGTTCCTTCTTCACGGCCGGTTGAGTTTTGACGATCACCTCCACAACGCTGTTATTGATGAAAGCCCTTTTTACCATCCCAGTTTCATCAGGAGGCAACAGCACTCGATACCAATTGCCCTCCAACAAATCCGATTTTAGCATCGTGCCCAAAGAAACCTGGGTGACGATCTCGCTATTTATATCGGGTTTGGCCCTGACGTTGGCTTTCTGGACGATGACTTGAAGCTCAAATTCCTCTGCAAAGGTCAGTTCAGGCAAGAGAACAATAATCGATAGAAAGATGATTACACCAAATAACCATCCCCATTCTTTCATCACTGTCTCCTTTATTGAATTCGATTTCAGGATAATGATTCTTATGGGGTGTGTCAATTCCAGAAAACTTATATTATGTTGTTTTGATTTTTTTGTGTTGATTCGGGGGCGGGGAAGATATCAATCTGTCTTATTTTCGGATACCCAGTCTTTTATTTCTATCATCAAATTTTTTTGGAATGACATTGATCTCAATTCGGACAGGTCTGCTTCTGTACATTCCATCAGTGACGGCAAAATGGAGAACATGGCTGTTCAGAAATCCGGGTCCGATCGACCAGTAGAAAATTCCCTGTTCGCCGTCCAGAGTCGATCCAATCGGCAGGCCCCTGGTTTCATCTGTCCCCCAGCCGATGATACAACCACCTCCCTCTGCTTTCAGCACGATCTTGACTCTTTCCAGCTGCTCGGCTTCAATCTTCTGCGGCCCTTCAACGCCGATCTTCAATCTTCCGCTTTTATCCTCTTTGTATCTCAGGACGTCTATCCCGCCCATTAGAGCCATGGCCCCTTCAGCGTTCTGTATCTCGAAAAACCTCGACCCGAATCCATCCGCATCTCCGTTGTCATCGACGGCATACCAGCCGATGGTGTGCACTCCGTTTGAATACAGGGTCGAATCTAAATAGAAATATCCGACCGCTCCGTCCCTGTTCAAATAACCGGGGAAAGCGTCATAGATATCCTGCCTGAATTGGTTGTAGACAGGATGAACGATATAGACTCCATCCATGGATATCCAAATCGTCGATCCGTCGGTAGGAATCATTTTCGGCGGAGGGGTCAAGGCCCATC
>CBFDBS010000094.1:0-8584 GCA_965603105.1 uncultured bacterium | reverse complement strand
AAAGGGCCCAGTGTTTTTGGCTTTCTTCGTAGTCCGGGATGTATTCCGTCCAGACCACGTCATAGAAGCGGCCGACTTTCTCTTTATTCATTTCCATTTCTCAATTCATCCACAACGGGCAGCCCGATAAAAGGGATTTATTATATGATTTACAGATGAGTCTAGCAAGAACTAGTAACTTTTAGCATTTCCAAAACCGAGGCATGGATTTGGAAATGTTTGCGAATTTATTAAAGCCATCCATTTTCCCGATACCAGCGCACCGTTTCCGCCACGCCGGTTTTGAAGTCGGTTTTGGGGGTATAACCCAGCTCTCGAGCGGCTTTGTCAATAGACAGGGGCTTGGGGTGGATAAAAAAAGCCAGCTTTCCCCTTGTCAAGGGAGCTTCTTTGCCCACAAGTTTAAATGCCGTTTCTAACTTCCAAGCCGCCAGCTTGACTGGGAAGAGCGGGAGACTCAATCTGGGGATGAAACTTCCTGTGGCCTCAGCAATACTGTCCACGATCTGCCGGACGGTCAGGACTTCATTTCCTGCCAGATGATACACCTCCCCGGGTTTCCCTCTCTCCAAACATAAACACACTCCATCGAGGAGGTCTTCGATGTGCACGGGAGTCTGCCAAGTGGTTCCACGAGTGACGAGAATGAATCTTTTCTTGGCTATGACTTTGATCAGCTTGAAGGTGCGTGTATCTCCGGGGCCGTAGACCCATCCGGGCCTGATAACGACGAGGCTCAATCCCTCTTGCGCCATTTGCAGAGCGATTTGCTCCCCTTCGAGTTTCGTCTGGTCGTAGACACTAAGAGGATGAAGGGGATAGAGTTCACCGGCCTTGTCTCCCGGCTTGACCGCTCCCAGGACTCCGGCGGAACTGAAATGGACCGTTTTTTTAATGCCCGCTTTTTGAGCGGCCTGCAGCACCTTTCTGGTCCCTTCTGCATTCGTCCGCTGGAATTCTTTTTTATTTAGGGGAGATCCTCCCAGTGCAGCCGCAAGATGGAAGAGAACATCAGTGCCCTCTAAAGCTTCTTGCCATGCCGTTTCTCTCTCAATATCTCCCCTCACATATTCGAGTCCCCGGGCCTCGAGAGGGAGGGTGCGATCGTGGATCAGGGCCTTGACCGTCCAACCCGTTTGCAGGAGCTTTTCGACCAGATGGCGGCCGATGAATCCGGAAGCTCCTGTGACAAAAGCGCGCATGATCTCCTGGTCATCCCTTCGAGTGTTTTTTCTCGGCCCTGGCCAGTACGGCCCTCATTGTTTCAAGGTATTGAGGGTAGGTGTACTTTTTCACGGCCGATTGTCTAGCCGCCTCTGCCCGCGCCAGAGCTTCTGGTTTATGCAGGGCGGTGGAAATCCCTTCAGCCAGACTCTCGGCGTCAGGCTCGACCAGGATAGCCGTGCTGTCGTCGAGCATCTGGGTGTGAGTCCAGAGCTTGGTGGCCACCAGCGGCCGGCCGGATTTGAGGTAGGAGTAGATTTTGAGGGGAGTGTTTGTTCCTGACAGTCTGGGAGAAACGAGAACGTCGGCCAGGGAAACAAATCCGGCGACTTGAGCGGGAGCGACTTGGCCGGTGAATTTAATCCTTTTTTCGATATTCATGGCCCGTGCTTTCTGCTTCATCCGGAGAACAGCCTGCGGACTCCCTCCGACAAGGAGAAAGATCACCTCTTTTTCCTCTAGCAGTGCGGCCGCGTCGAGAAACAGTTCAATGCCCTGGTAAGGCTGAAAGTTCCCGGTATAGAGAACGATTTTTTGCTCGGGGGAGGAGGCATAGTTCTCTCTGAGCGGAAGGCTTGCCTCCGTGTACTCTGAGATGTCCCCGAAGTCGATGAAATTCTCCAGAAGAATTGTCTTATCAGCGTAGCCTTCTTTTTTGACCGTCTGCATCAGGTCGGGACAGATGACGATGACAGAGTCCGAGTTTTTGAGGATGAATTTTTCGAAACCTTCGAACAAACGGATGAGGAGTTTGGAACGGGTGAATTCAAAATTTTTCAGCTGCTGGGGAAGGCTTGAGTGCATGTCATAAATATGAGGGATGCGCCAGATTTTGGCCAGCGCAGCTCCGAATAGAGCCGCCTCCTCATGAGAGAAGATTACATCATAGGACTTTTTGGTCAACTGAAAAACAGTCTTGAGGAGAAGCAGGAAATCGAGGGGAATTTTGGCCAAAGAGGGACCGATTCTTATAGTCTTGATAAACAGAACATCGGGTATGCGGAGGATATTTAGGTTTTTGATGGCTCTGTTTTCGCCGAGATGGTAGGTGACGAGGTCGACGGTGTGTCCGAGGTCGGAGAGTGCCTGGATCCGGAAGTTCACACTGATGGGAGTCCCCCGCGGCTGGAAAAATGGTTCCGGAGCGAGCATGAGAATTTTCATGGGCTGAAGCTCAGGTCAGTCACTCTCTAAATCGGAGTCGAGAATCTCTTGGATGAAATAGGTCCTTCTATCGGATGATTCATGGTAGGCTCGGACCATTATTTCGGCCAGAAGTCCCAGAGTGATGAATTGGATGCCGATGACGATAAGCAGGATGGCCAGCAGGAGAAGTGGCCGTCCGCCGATGCTCTGTTTGAGGATCAGCTTCTGGTAAGAGAGAATGAGGCCGATGACTCCTCCCGCCAGGCCGCTGAGCGAACCGATGAAGCCAAAAATTTGAAGGGGCCTGGTGGAATAGCTCAGCAGAAATTTGACCGTCATCAGGTCGAGGATCACCCGCGGGAAACGGAAGATGGAGTACTTGGATTTTCCAAACCGCCGCGGGCGGTGATTGACTTCCACTTCGGTGATGGATACGCCGAGCTCGCTGGCGATAGCCGGGATGAAGCGGTGCAGCTCTCCATAAAGTTTGATGTTCTTGATGACTTCTTTGCGGAAGGCCTTCAAAGTGCAGCCGTAGTCGTGAAGCTTAACCCGCGTGATGAAGGAGATAAGCCAATTGGCAATGATAGACGGCAGACGGCGGTTGAGGAATCTGTCTTTCCGCTTTCTCCTCCAACCGCTGACGATATCGTGCCCCTCTTCGATTTTCTGGACGAAAAGCGGAAAGTCGTTAGGATCATTCTGCAGATCGGCATCCAAAGTGATGATAATTTCCCCTCGAGCATAGTCGAAGCCGGCCGAAAGCGCTGGGGTTTGGCCGAAATTTTTTCTGAGTTTGATGATTATGACTCTGGCATCCTGCTTCTGAAACGTCTTGAGCGCAGCATAGGAGGCATCGAGACTTCCGTCGTCCACGAAGATGATTTCGTACGATGTGTCAAGCCTCTTCAAGGAGGTGGTGATCTCCTGATAGAGAAGCGGCAAATTCTTTTCCTCGTTGTAGACGGGGATGACCAGAGAGAGGTAAGGGGAATTATGTCTTTCCATCCCCGCTAATATATCAAATAGATGGAAAATAATAAATAGCCTGTTCAAAGGCCGCATCGTCGCCGTCCCAGGGCAACCTTGACTCGTGAATAATCCAGGATAGATGCAGACAACATCCTTCAATTCCGCACTTGAGGCTTTTGGAAGGGGAAGCTTGTCATCCGCCGAATACGATTGACTTTATGTGCCTCTTTATTTTAGAATCGAAAGCGGAAATAATGGCTGATAAAAAAATACTCATCGCCGATTTTGACAAAAAGAATTTGGAGCATCTGGCTTCCATTTTCGCTTCCACCAACATTGAGGTTTTTGTGGCCGTCGACGGTCAAGAGGCCTATGACATTTTCCAATCGGAGAAGCCCGACCTTTTGCTTCTGGAGCCCATGCTGCCCAAGCTGCATGGTTTCGATCTCATCAAGAAGATCAGAAAGGAGTTGGGAAAAGACACCCCGATCGTTGTTCTCACAGGAATTTACAAAGGCTCCCGGCACAAGAACGAGGCTTTGAATGCTCTCGGTTTGTCTGATTATCTTGAGAAACCATTCGACAGCGAACAGTTGAAGAAGAAAGTCGTCAGTCTGATTTACATTGAAGATCCCATCGACGAGGATCTGCCCGATCCCGATTCCGTTTTTGACACCCTGGCTGAAATAGCCGGTGAGATTGAGGACGCTTCTCCAAAAAAGTAGAGCATTTCCTCTTTGACGTTCCCGGCCGCAGAATTCATTTCATGCGCTCAGGAAGCATGTCAAACTTGCCAATCCATGATAAATCTTTTAGTATTGAAATGATCTTGAATCGGGTTTGACCGGATTCGAGAGACGGAGCAAAATGGAAAATTTATGGACTCGATGCAACAGTTGCCAGCGCATCCTCTATAAACAGGACATCCTGGACAACCTGTCCGTTTGTCCCGAATGCAACTTCCACTTCCGGATCTCGGCGGAAGAGCGTTTGACGATGCTTTTTGACAATGGGGAATACGAACTTATCGATCAAAACATCTATCCCTTAGATCCACTCAAATTCGAAGATCAGAAGAAATACTCCGAAAGGCTGTTGGAAAACCAGGAAAAAACATCACATTCCGACGCCGTGCTCAATGCCGTCGGTTTGATGGACGGGATGTCCGTTATCGTTTCCAGTATGGATTTTGCCTTTATGGGGGGAAGCATGGGCTCGGTTGTGGGAGAGAAGATCACCCGCGCCCTGGAAAGGGCGCTGGCTGAGAAGGTCCCCATCATTGTCATCTCCTGTTCGGGAGGCGCCCGCATGCAGGAAGGCACCCTGTCCCTGATGCAGTTGATGAAGACATCCGCAGCCATCGCCCGTTTGGAGGAGGCGGGAATCCCGTTTATCTCCGTCATCACAGACCCAACCACAGGAGGCGTAACGGCCAGTTACGCAATGCTGGGCGACATTAATATCGCTGAGCCGAAGGCGCTTATCGGATTTGCCGGGGCACGTGTCATAGAACAGACCATCAAAGAGAAGCTTCCCAAAGGATTTCAACGGAGTGAATTCCTCCTCGAACATGGGATGCTGGATGATGTGGTTGAAAGGCGCCGATTGCGTCCTTACCTCATCCGCGCCCTCCGTCTTTTCCTCAATCGCCCTCGATGAATTTCCAAGACTGCCAGCACTATCTGGAGAACATCCAGAGACTGGGCGTGAAATTCGGTCTTGAAAATGTGAGCACCGTCCTCAACTCCCTGGACAATCCCCATTGCGATTATCCTTCCGTACTTGTGGCCGGTTCCAATGGAAAGGGATCTGTCTGTGCGATGCTGAACAGGATCTTGTCTCTGGGAGGGTACCGGGTCGGACTCTTCACCTCTCCCCATCTCGTGACCGTGCGGGAACGTTTCCGGATTGGGAGCAGGCTCATTTCGGAAAAATCGTTCAGCGGATTGCTCACCCTCCTCAGGGGCCGTATCGACGCACTCATTGAAGAGAAGGAACTGATAACTTCCCCCACCTATTTTGAGATTCTGACCTGCCTGGCCTTTCTTTATTTTTCCGGCAAAAACGTGGATATGGCTGTCTTGGAGGTGGGGATGGGCGGTCGCTATGATGCCACTAATGTATCGAGCCCTATCGTGTCAGTCATCACGACCATTTCCAAGGAGCACCAAAAATTTCTGGGTGATACGCTCAGTCAAATTGCCGGAGAAAAGGCCGGAATTATGAGGCCGGAAGTTCCCGTGGTCTGCGGTGTTGAAGAACCAGAAGCCCTGGCGGTTCTTGAAAAAAGGGCGGGAGAGCTGCATGCTCCCTTCCATAGAGTTTTTTGTCCGCAGACAGAATTTGCCCACGAAAAGAGGGGAGACACATCGGTTTATCGGATCCGAGCGGAAGGGGGAGAATATTTATTCCGGCCCGCGCTGAGCGGAGGGCATCAGGGAAAGAATGCGGCCGTAGCCGTCTATACCGCCGATCTGTTGAACCGGTTTTGGAGGCGATTGGAAAAGAAACAGGTCATTCGAGGAGTCGAGACGACCAGATGGGAAGGCCGGATGGAGCGTGTATCTAAAAGTCCTTTGGTATTTCTGGACGGAGCGCACAACGAAGAAGGGGCTCGAGCTCTGAAAACATTCATCCTGGAGAATGCTCTTCTTCCAGTCATTCTCGTTTTCGCCTCTATGAGGGACAAAAAGATTGAGCAGATCGCCGATATCCTCTTCCCTCTTGCCGAGAAAATTTTCCTGACACGGTTTTCCTACCACCGGTCCGCAAAGCCTGAGGACATTTACGAATTTTCAACCGCCCATCATGAAAAAATATCCGTCGAGCCCGATCCCCATAAGGCGTTCCGGAAGGCTCTCGATGCAGCCGGACAGGACAGAACAGTGATTGTGGCCGGCTCGCTCTTTCTGGTCGGAGAGGTGAAGGTCCTATTGAAAAAGGTGATAAAAACCAGATAGAGGACAGAACTCCCCCATATAACTCGAGCCGGTTCGGCTGATACCCTTTCGTTCATTTCCATGGCCGCGGAAATGAGGGGAATCGCCTCAGGTAATGGAGCATCCCTATTCCAGTGATATGGGCATTTTGAATGGGTGGCAAGGCTGGAGGGGACCCCACCGCCCTGGTGGGTGAGGAAGACTTGCTTTTTCCCCCTAAAAGTGTTAAATTTTTGCCTCATTTATAGAACTCCCGAATGTGAACATTAACTGAAAATGCTTGATTTAGATGCCAGTTTGCTCATCATTTTCGCCATTGTCTGGATACTCCTGCTGGTGCTTAAAAAGGTATTTTTTAAACCGATGGAAAAGACGCGACGCGAGCGGGCTGACCTCATCGAAAAAAACAAGGAGGCTTTCGCTCAAGCGCTGGAAAAACACGACAGGACAATCTTGGAGATAGAAGCCAAAATCAAAGAAGCCCGTGCCGAAGCCCAGGCCATAAGGGATAAACTTGAGGAGCAGTCCCTGAAAGAAAAAGAACGGCTTGTCAAGGCTGTTACTGATGAATCCAGGGATCAGGTTGAGAAGGCCAAAACAGAGCTGGAAAGCAAGATGAAAGGGCTATTGGATGACCTGGAGAAGAAGAACGAGGATTTGGCGAAGAGCATCGAACGAAGGTTGCTTCACTGATGAAAGACAAGAGAAGAGCACTGGTGATCCTCTTGGTCCTGCCCCTACTGCTCGGCCTGGCTGTCGAAGAAAAGGAGGCCCACTCCTCTTCCGTTATGGGTTATGTGGGCAAGGTCATCAATTTTTTAGTTCTCTTCGGCGGATTGTATTTTCTTCTCAGAAAACCCCTCGGTGAATTTCTGGAGCGCCGAGCCCGGGAGATTGACTCGGCCATCCGGGAGGCGAAAAAGGACCGGCAGGAAATGGAGGAACAGGTTTTGTTGTCTTCGGAGAGGCTCTCCAAACTGGAAGAGGAAATCCAGAAGATTCGAACGGATGCCCAGGAGCATGGGATCAAGAGGAAAGAACAGGTCCTGCAGGCCGCAGAAAGGGAAGCCTCCAAAATCCGGGAGTGGAACCGCCAGGAGATCGACATGTTTTATCAGGCCAAGGTCCGAGAGTTGAAAACCCAGGCCGCGGAATGGGCAACGGCTTTGGCCCGGAGGAACATCGAGGAAAAAATGACCCCTGAGAAACAGATCCACATCCTCGATTTGTCTATCGATAAACTTGAGGACATTTATGAAAAATAAGGCGCTCATCAGACTCTACACCCGAGGCCTGGTCCAAGCCATCCGGGATGAGGAAGAACTGGGTGAGATCGATCTTCAGCTGCAAAATTTTCAAAATTTGCTCCGGGAACATGAAAATCTGAATCTGGCTCTGACCAGCTCCCTTCTTTCGGCGGCACAAAAACAGGCGGTCGCAGACGATGTTTTTGAACACACGCCCCTTCATCCCAAGGCTATGCGCTTCATTCATCTTCTTGTCAAGAACCACCGCCTGGCGATCCTCGAAGATTTAGTGAAGAACTTGCCTGAGATGTGGAATGAAGAAAAGGGAATTCTGTCCTTTGATGTGGCATCAGTCGTGCCCCTTTCGGAAGGCCAGGAAAAGAAACTGAAAGAAAAGTTGGAACGATTGGAGCAGAAGCCCGTCCACTTGAAATACAGAATCGATCCCGACCTTATCGGAGGGCTGTCTCTGCGGCAGGGCAATATCATCTATGACGCTTCCTTGAGGGGTGCTTTGACCAAACTCAAGGAAAAAATCTCGGAAGGGTAAGATAAAATGGAAATCAAGGCCGACGAAATCAGCAAGATCATTCAACGCCAGATAGAAGGATTCAAATCGGATATCGATGTCAAAGAAGTGGGAACCGTTACATCGGTCGGAGACGGGATCGCCAAAATCTACGGACTCGAGCGGGTCATGTACAACGAGCTGCTGGAGTTTCCCCACGATTTGTTCGGCCTGGCCCTGAATCTGGAGGAAGACAGCGTGGGGGCCGTTCTTTTGGGAGAATCCCACATGATCAAAGAGGGGGACATAGTCAAACGGACTCATAAAATCATGCAGGTTCCCTCGGGTCCTGCGATGATCGGGAGGGTCGTCAACCCCCTCGGTCTGCCCCTGGATGAAAAGGGGCCGGTCAAGACCGAGACCTTCATGGTTGTCGAAAGGCTCGCTCCGGGCGTGGTGGACAGGATGCCGGTCAAGGAACCCCTTCAGACAGGCATCAAAGCCATTGACTCGATGATCCCTATCGGCCGGGGACAGAGAGAGCTCAT